>NZ_JBFUDR010000044.1:0-29410 GCF_056404615.1 Massilia sp. P2_C2
GGGTATAGCCATGAACGCATGCTCGACGCCATCACCGCTGTTTCGCTGCCTGTTCGCCGCCGGCCTGGTGCTGGCGGCCGCCGGACCCGCGGGCGCGGCCGCGAAATCAAGAGCCCAGGCGGCGGACGCGCCGGCCGACGCCGCGCCGGCGCGTGCCGAGGCCGGTCCCAATTGCAAGGGCGAGGCCGCGCGGCCGGCCCAGTTGTCCCTGCAGGTGGGCAAGTCCAGCCTGATGCGCCTGCCCGAGCCTGTACAGCACCGCAGCGTCGGCAACCCGCTCGTCGTGCAAGCCCTGATGGTGGCGCCCGATACGCTGTACATCGCCGGCGTCGACGTCGGGACGACCAATATGATCATCCAGGGCAGAAGCGGCCTGTGCAGCGTGCTCGACATCACTGTCGCGATGGACCCGTCGGCCCTGCAGGCGACCTTGGCCGCCGCCCTGCCGGAGGAGAACGACATCAAGGTGCTGGCCGCCGCCGACGCCCTCGTGCTGACCGGCACCGTGAGCGATGCCACGGCCGCGGCGCGCGCCGTCGAACTGGCCAGCGCCTACGTGCGGCGCCCGCTGCGCGCGCTGACGGTCCCCGACAAGGAAGATGCCACCAGCCAGAACCAGCGCGAAGGCCAGAACCAGGGCGGCGCGGCGGCGGCCACGGCGCGGGTGGTCAACATGCTGGCCGTGCGCGCGCCCCAGCAGGTCCAGCTGGAAGTCAAGATCGCCGAGGTGTCGAAGACCCTGCTCGACCGCCTCGAAGCCGGCGTCACCTGGCGCTTCGGTTCCGGCAGCTGGGGCGCCACCTTGCTGTCGAACTTCATCAGCGGCACGGCCAACGCCTCGCTCCAGGCGACGAAGGGCGCCGGCCGTATGCTGACCGGCGCGGCCGAGAAGCAGGATGGACTGGTGCGCGTGCTCGCCGAGCCGAACGTGATGGCGATCAGCGGCCAGGAAGGCACCTTCCTCGTGGGCGGCAAGTTTTATATTCCGGTCGCCCAGGACAACAACCGCGTCACGCTGGAAGAGAAGGAATTCGGCGTCGGCCTGCGCTTCACCCCGACGGTGCTGGGCGGCGGCCGCATCAACCTGCGCGTCGCGCCCGAGGTGTCGGAACTGTCGCGCGAAGGCATCGGCATTTCGGTCACCGGCTTTTCCGGCACGGCCGTCATGCCGGTCGTGACGACGCGCCGCGCCACCACCACGGTGCAGCTGTACGACGGCCAGAGTTTCGCGATCGGCGGCCTGATCAAGAGCAACCTGGTCGCCAACCTGAAAGGTATACCGTTGCTGGGTGAACTGCCCGTGCTGGGCGCCCTGTTCCGCAGCACCGATTACCAGCAGGACCGCACGGAACTGGTGTTCGTGATCACGGCCCACCTGGTCAAGCCCTTGTCCGGCAACGGCTACCAGCTCCCCACCGACAAGGTGGGCGAGCCGTCGCGCGCCRCCCTGATGCTGGGCGGGCAACTGGAAGGACCGCCGCCGGCGACGACGACGGCCGCCTCGGTCTCCGCGCCGGCCACACCCCCGACGCAGAGCGCGGGCGGCTTCGAACTGAAATAGGAGAGAGACCATGCGATCCAGGCGAATGGTGTGTACGGTGTGCACGGCGCTGGCCGGCATGCTGCTGTGCGGATGCGGCACGACCCCGCGCTTCAACGAGCAGTTCGGCACGTCCGTGCGCGCCAACGTGGCGGCGCAGGTACTCGATCCGGCCGCCGCCGCGAACACGAATCCCGCCGCCGGCATGGAGGGCGGCGCCGCCGCCATCGCGCACGGACGCTACCAGGAATCGTTCAAGGAACCGGAAAAACCCATCCGCGGACTGGTCATCAACGGGGTGGGCAGCAAGTGACGCGCCGTCCCGACATGAATCTTATCGAATGCCGTTCCGAGGAAGCCGATGAAAGCCCTGCTGATCAGCCGCGATACCCAGCTTTACGCGGAGATCGCCTCCCAAGGCGCAGCGCGCGTGCCGCCGTTGAACGTCGCGGCCAGCCGCGCCAGCCTGCGTGATGCGCTCGACCGTCCGCTGTCCGATGCGCCGGGCCTGATCATCGTCGACATCACCGACGCCGACGCCGCCGACGGCGATCTGCTGGAGCGCCTGACCCGCCATTACGCGGCCGCGCATTTCATGCTGCTGACCGATAACCACCATCCCGAGCTCCTGATCCGCGCCATGCGCGCCGGCGTGCGCGAAGTGCTGCAGCTGCCGCTGGTGCACCGCGCGCTGCACGAGGCGATCGACCGCATCGCGGCCAGCGCCGGCGCAACCGACGTGCGCGACGGGAAGATACTCGCATTCATCGCCTGCAAGGGCGGCAGCGGCGCCACGTTCATCTCCACCAATTTCGGCTACGCGCTGGCCACGCTGGCGGACAAGAAGGTGCTGCTGATCGACCTGCATCGCCAGTTCGGCGACGCCACGCTGTACGTCTCGGACCAGAAGCCGGCCATGACGCTGTCCGACGTATGCCAGCAGATCGCCCGCATCGACGGCCCGTTCCTGGAATCGTGCCTCGTGCACGTGGCGCCCGGTTTCGGGGTACTGGCGGCAGCCGACGATCCGGGCCAGACCGTCGAGGCCAAGCCCGAACACATCGACACGATCCTGCGCGTCGCGCGCCAGCACTACGACTACATCCTGCTCGACGTCGGGCGCCAGATCGACGCGGTGTCGCTGCGCGCGCTCGACACCACGGACGCGATCTATCCCGTGCTGCAGCTGGCGCTGCCGGACATCCGCGACGCCCGCCGCCTGCTCGACATCTTCCGCTCGCTCGGCTACGTGACCGATCACATCGGCCTGATCGTCAACCGCTACGAAAAGGGCGGCAAGCTGCGCCTGCAGGATTTGCACGCGGCGCTGGGCGCGGAAGTGATGCACACCGTTCCCAACGATTACATCGCCGTCACCGACTCCGTCAACCAGGGCATTCCGGTGCTGCAGCTGTCGCGCGGCAGCGCCGCCGCGCGCAGCCTGGCCGACCTGGTCGAGCTGGTGACCGCGCGCCGCATCCCCGAGGCCAAGGGCCTGTTCGACCGCCTGTTCGGGCGCGGCGAAGACGATTGATCTTTCAAGGAGCCATCCCATGTCCCTGCGCGAACGCCTGTCCGTGACGGACGAGGAGCGCCAATACCAGCCGGTACCGGCCGCGGCGCAACAAGCCTACCAGGAGCTCAAGAAGTCGATGCACCAGATGATCCTCGACCGGATCGACCTGGAGCGCCTGAAGCGCCTGACGAGCGAACAGTTCAAGCACGAGCTGGCGCTGCTGGTCCAGCGCATCATCGAGGAAGAGCGCATCGTGCTGAACCAGCAGGAGCGCCACCATCTGGTGCTCGACATCCAGCACGAGATGCTCGGCTTCGGCCCGCTTGAGCCGCTGCTGAACGACCCGGGCATCTCGGACATCCTCGTCAACACCTATAACAAGGTGTACGTCGAGCGGCGCGGCCGCCTGGAACTGACCGACGTGACGTTCCACGACAACGCCCACCTCATGAAGATCATCGAGAAGATCGTCTCGCGCGTCGGCCGCCGCGTGGACGAGTCGAGCCCGATGGTCGACGCGCGCCTGCCGGACGGCTCGCGCGTCAACGCGATCATCCCGCCGCTCGCGGTCGACGGCCCGCTCGTGTCGATCCGCCGCTTCGGCGCGACGCCGCTCACGGTGCAGAACCTGCTCGACTACAAGAGCGTCACGCCGCCGATGATCAAGGTGCTCGAGAGCCTGGGCCTGGCCAAGGTGAACATCCTGATCTCGGGCGGCACCGGCAGCGGCAAGACGACGATGCTGAACCTGATCTCCGGCTTCATCCCCGGCAACGAACGGATCGTCACGATCGAGGACGCGGCCGAACTCCAGCTGCGCCAGCCGCACGTCGTGCGCCTCGAGACGCGCCCGCCGAACATCGAAGGCAAGGGCGAGGTGACGCAGCGCGCGCTCGTGCGCAACTCGCTGCGCATGCGCCCCGACCGCATCATCCTGGGCGAGGTGCGCGGACCGGAAGCGCTGGACATGCTGCAGGCGATGAACACGGGCCACGAAGGCTCGCTCGCGACGATCCACGCGAACACGCCGCGCGACGCGCTCGCGCGCCTGGAAAACATGGTCGGCATGGCCGGCGTGAGCCTGACGCCGCGCGCCATCCGCCAGCAGATCGCGTCCGCCATCACGGTGATCCTGCAGGCCTCGCGCCTGGCCGACGGCACGCGCAAGGTCGTCAGCATGCAGGAGATCACGGGCATGGAAGGCGACGTCATTTCGATGCAGGAGATCTTCCGCTTCGAGCAGACGGGCATCGACGCGGACGGCAAGGTGCAGGGCCATTTCTGCGCCACCGGCGTGCGGCCGCGCTTCGCCGACCGCCTGCGCATGTTCGGCGCGGCCGTCCCCGAGGACACCTTCGATCCCGACCGCGTGTTCACCTGAACCGCACGCATATCGCGCAAGAGTCTCGCATGGACATCCTCTTCTACGGCTTCATCGTCTTCCTGTTCGCCGCCGTCATCCTCGGCATCGAGGGCGTTTACTTGTGGTGGATCAGCACGCACGGCGCGGGTGCCCAGCGCATCGCGCGCCGGCTGCAGCTGATGTCGGGGAACCAGGGCCGCGGCGCCGAACGCATCTCGATCCTGAAGCTGCGCCGCTTCGGCCGGCACGACGTGGTCGACCGCCTGCTGCAGCGCCGGCGCTTCGCGCACCGCATCGACCGGCTGCTGCTGCAGGCCGGCATGGCGTGGTCGGTCGAACGCTTCCTGCTGTGCTCCGGCGCGATGGCGGCGGCGGCGGTCTACCTCGTGCTGCAATGGGCGTTGCCGCTGCCGGTCTGCGTCGGCATCGTCCTGCTGTTCGCCCACCTGCCCTTGCTGCTGGTGCGCCGTGCCCGCGTGCGCCGCCTTGCGCGCATCGAGGAACAGTTGCCCGACGCGGCCGACTTCATCGCGCGCGCGCTGCGTGCGGGTCACTCGTTCTCGAACGTGCTGCAAATCGTCGGCAACGAACTGCCCGAGCCGCTCAGCGGCGAATTCCGCATCGCGCGCGAAGAAATCAATTACGGCGTGCCGCTGGGCGAAGCGCTGCACAACATGGCGTCGCGCATCCCGCTGACCGACCTGCGCTACCTCGTCATCGCCATCCTGATCCAGCGCGAGACGGGCGGCAACCTGGCCGAAATCCTCAGCAACATCGGCCACATCATCCGCGGCCGCCTGCGGCTGGCGGCGCAGGTGCGCGTGCTGTCGGCCGAGGGACGCATGTCGGCATGGATCCTCGGGCTGCTGCCGTTCGCCGTGGGCGGGATGCTGGTGCTGGTCAACCCCACATACGTTTCGGCCCTGTGGACCGATCCGCTGGGCGTCAGGATGCTCTGGACCGCGCTGGTGATGATCATCATCGGCGTGATCTGGCTGAAGAAGGTGATCCGCATCCACATCTGAGGAGACATCGATGACTCAAGCACAGCTGCTGTTCCTGTTGGTCGTCTTCGTGGTCGTGTGCTGCCTCGGCTGGCTTGCGGCGGTGCTGTTCGCGCCCGCCGCGCTGCGTGCCCGGCTGGCGAGCTTCATGGGGCACAGGGACGATGGCCAGGCGGAGCGCAACGGCTGGGTCGAACGCGTGGCGCACGCGGCCAGGCCCCTGACCCGGCTGTCGGTGCCGGACGAGGGCTGGGAAAAGTCGGCGCTGCGCACGCGTTTCATGAACGCGGGCTGGCGCAACCCGGCCGCGCCGACCCTGTATTTCGCATCCAAGACGGTCCTGGCATTGAGCCTGCCCGCGCTCGTCGGCCTCGTGCTGGCCTTCGTGCCCGCCACGCTCGCCGGTTTCAGTACGATGTTCCTGCTGCTGTTCGCGGCAACGTGCGGCTACTACCTGCCCAACGCGATCCTCAACCGCGTGATCCGGCGCCGCAAGCGCGACATCTTCGAGAACGTCCCCGACGCGCTCGACCTGCTCACGGTGTGCGTGGAGGCCGGCCTGAGCCTCGAGCGTGCGTTTTCCAAGGTCGCCGCCGAGATCCACATCAAGAGCGTGACCCTGGCCCAGGAGCTGCAACTGGTGCTGATGGAAACGCGCGCCGGCTTCAGCAAGGAAAAGGCCTTGCGCAATTTTGCGCTGCGCGTCGGCCTGGACGACATCGATTCGCTCGTCGCCATGCTGATCCAGTCCGAGCGCTTCGGCACCAGCATCGGCGACGCGTTGCGCGTGTATTCGGAATCGCTGCGCGGCAAGCGCCGCATCGTGGCGGAAGAGGCCGCCGCCAAGATCGGCCTGAAACTGCTGTTCCCCCTCATCTTTTGCATCTTCCCGACCTTGTTGATGGTGCTGCTCGGCCCGGCCGGCATCCAGATCACCAAGTTCTTCGGCACCGCCCTGAGCGGTTCCAATTGAAATTGATCCACGGAGATTCTCATGCGCCCCCGTATTCCGCTTCATCTCGTGCCCGTGTTGTGCAGCAGCGCGCTGCTGCTGGCCTGCAGCAGTGCGCCGTGGCGGCAGGATGTCGCCGCGCCTGTGTTTGCGGCGGCGGACGACAGTTACCTGCGCGGCCGCAACCTGTATCTCGCGCGCCGCTACGATGAAGCGATCGCCGCCTACGAGGATGCGCTGCGCATCGACAGCAGGCACGTCAACGCCCGCAACGGACTGGCGATCGCCTATGCCGAACGGCGCGATTTTGCGCACGCGATCCCGATCTGGCGCGACCTGACGCGCGATGCCTCGATGGCATCCGGTCCGGCATCCGCCTTCCTGTTTGCCAACCTGGGGTACGCCTATCTGCTCAGCGGCGATGCGGACGGCGCCCAGGTCGCGCTCGAAAAAGCCTGCCTGCTCGATCCGCTCAACCAGCGCACCTGGCAATACCTGGGCGAGGCGCTGATCAAGCTGGGCCAGGAAGAGCGTGGCCAGCAGATGCTGCGCCAGGCCGAGGCCTTGCGCGCGCACGATTTCCGCGCCGATTACGCGACGGCGAACGGCGGCACGCGGCTGCCGGCCATCGAGCAGGCGGTTCGGTCCGACCAGCGCGCCGACGAGGTGTGGGGCAGTGTCGAAGTGGTGCGCCGGGACAGTGGCATGCTCGAGCTACGCCGCCTGCCGCCGACCGGCGGCGCAGTGCGCGTCGAACCCGTGACGCCGGCGGCGCCCGCCGAACCCGTGGCCCGGCTCGAGATCAGCAATGGCGACGGCCGCCCGGGCCTGGCGCACATGGTGTCGCGCCAGTTGCGCGATCCCGCGCTCAAGGTGGTGCGCCTGACCAACGAGAAGGGCTTCGGGGTGCGCCAGACGCGCGTCGAATACCTGCCGGCCTTCCGCGCGACGGCGCAGCGCCTGGCCCGGCAGGTCGGCAGCGGCGATCCGGTCGAAGTCGCCATGGATGGCCATGCCGACGTGCGCCTCGTCATCGGCCACGACCTGCCGTTCCAGCGCATTGCCGCTCGATAATGTCAGTTTCACCACAGTAGCGGGCGCCAGACTCTACCGAAATTCGGAATAATAAGATTCTTGATAACTCGGGAGATGTGCCATGAAGCTCACTCGTTTCCAGTCCGCTATTGCTCAGTCCGTCCTCGCAACGTCGCTGCTGGTCTCGCTCGCAGCCTGCGCCCCGACGCCGACCCGCGAGGGCACGGGCGAATACATCGACGATTCCGTGATCACAGGTAAAGTGAAAGCCGCTTTTGCCGCCGACCCGATGGTCAAGGCAACCCAGGTGCAGGTGGAAACGTTCAAGGGAACGGTACAGCTGAGCGGCTTCGTCGATTCGCGTGAATCCGCGCAGAGGGCTGTGGAAATCGCGCGCAGCGTGAAGGGCGTGCAATCGGTCAAGAACGACACCGTGATCCGCTGAGCGCAACGCGGCGCGCCGCATTGCAGGTCGCTCTGAGCCTATCTCGGTAGGGTGGGCACGTTTCATTTGGGGCCCCCGGCCCCAAATGCCCACCCTACCAGTTCGCGCCTGTCGAGATAGTTTCTTATTGCCAGCTGACCTTGCCAAAGCCATTCGTCGTCGCATTGCGCGTGGCCGGCTTGCCGTAGACGGTGGCCGAGCCCATGCCGCTCAGGTTGACGTTGGCCGCGGTCTTCGCGTACACGCTGGCGCCGCCGAGGCCGGTCATATCCAGGTCGACCGTTTCCGCGCGCAATTGCTGCGCGTCCAGACCGCCGACGCCGCCCAGTTGCGCGCGCAACAGTTTCGTCTGGCCGGCCACGGTGATATGGCCGGCGCCGCCCAGGTGCAGTTCGATGCGCTCGGCCTGGCCAGGGTTCAGCGTGAGTCCGCCGACGCCGCCCAGGCGCGCGTCGACGTCGCGATATTGTCCAGTGAAGCGCACGGCGCCGGCGCCATCCAGGGCCAGCTTCAGCTTGTCGCCGCTGAAGCCGGAGACCTCGCTCGAACCGACGCCTTGCGACACGAACTCCTGCAGGTTCGGCACGGTGAGATCGGCGCGCAACTCGTTCTTGCCGTTGCCTTCGAAACGGGTATTGTTTTCCATGTCGATGACGAGCGTGTCGCCGCGCTGCGTCGTCGTCACTTTTGTCACATAACGACGGTCGCCGGACACGACGAGCGACGGCGTCGGCCCCTGGCGCAGATTCAGCCGGATCACGCCGCCCAGGCGCACCTTGGCCACATTGGCATCCACATTGCGGTTTTCGCGGACGAGGTCGTCGGCCACGGCTGCATGCGCGCCGATGGCCAGGGTGGTGGCGAGCAGGGCGCTTTTGATCAGTTTGTTCATGTCTGTCTCCGATGATGATCTTGATGATCTGTTGGAAGAACTATAGACATCGATCATTGACGGAGCCCGGCGATTGCGACGGAATGCAGCATTGACGGTACAGGCCGCGAAAAGGCCGCCCCATCTCGGGTTTGAACAGTGTCAGGCTTGCACGTCATCCCAGGACAGATCGAACCGGGCCAGGTATTTCTTGAGGCGGTCGGCATCGTTGGGCTGGCGCTTGGCCAGGCGCGACACGGCGAACAGCATGCGGCCGGCATCCGACAGCGATTTCGATGCGCGGCAGACCCGTACCACGGCCGCCAGCTGCAGCGCGTCGAACGGGTCGAGCTGCGCCGCCGCGTCCGTGCCGAGCAGGTTGTCCAGGTCGGCGGGCGCCGTGGCCGGATCGGCGGACGCCGCGCGCACGGGCCGCCAGAGCTGGCGCAGGCGCGCGACCTCGCCGTCGACGATGGCGTCGTTGATGCGCCCCGATTCGGCCAGGGTGGCCATGCGCGTGACCGAGGCGGACAGGTCGCGGAAGTTCCCCGTCCAGCGCGCCTCGTGCGACATCGCAAAGCGCATGTAGCGGTCGCGCGCCTCCTTGTTGAAGCGCACCATCTGCCCATGTTCCGCGCCGAACTCGCGCAGCAGGTAATCGATGTTCGGTTCGATGTCCTCGCTGCGTTCGACGAGGCCCGGCAGCTCATACGTCCACAGATTGATCCTGGCGAACAGATCTTCGCGGAAGCGTCCGGCGGCCACCTCGCGCGCCAGGTCGCGGTTGGTGCCGGCGATCAGCTGGAAATCGCTGTGCACCTCGTGGTCGCCACCGACGGGCAGGAAGCGCTTTTCTTCGACCGCCTTGAGCAGCATGGCCTGCTCGTCCAGGCCCAGTTCGCCGATCTCGTCGAGGAACAGCAAGCCCTGGTCGGCGCTGCGCAGCAGGCCGGCGCGCGGGGAGACGGCGCCCGTGAACGCCCCCTTGATGTGGCCGAACAGGGTGGACCCGGCCCCGTCGCCATGCAATGTCGCGCAATTGATCTCGACAAAGCGGCCATCGACCTGGCGGCGCGCCTTCTTGAGCTCGTACAGCCGGCGCGCGAGGAACGACTTGCCGGCGCCGGTCGGCCCCATCAGCAGGATCGGCGCCCTGGATTTGACGGCGACGCGCTCGATCTCGTCGATCATGCCGTTGAAACGGGCATTGCGGGTGGCGATGCCGGATTTCAGGAAAACGACGGCCTCCTGCTGCTCGCGCGAAAAACGCTGGGCGATCTGGTCGTACTTGGACAGGTCGAGATCGATCAGCGCGAACGTGCCGGGTTCGCCGGACGTATGGCGGCGCGGCGGCGACGTCTGCAGCAGCCGGCCGGGGAAATACAGGGCCTCCGTCATCAGGAACATGCAGATCTGGACCACGTGCGTGCCCGTCGTGATGTGGATCCAGTATTCCTCGTGGTCCGGGTCGAACGGGTAGGCGCGGGCGAAATCGAACAGCGCGCCATAGACCTGTTCGAAGTCCCACGGATCGGCGATGTCCAGCCGGCGCGGCGTGACCCGCGTTTCCGGCGACACTGCCGCGATGTCGGCCACGACCTGGTCGACGATGCCGTCATGGCTGCCGTTGAACAGCAGTTCGAAACGGTCGATGACGACGTCCTCGTGCTGGGTCAACGCCACGCTCGGGCGCCATTTTTCCCAGCGTCCGCTGCCCTTGCCGCCGTCGAGCTGGGTGCCGACGAAGCCGATCACGACCGTATTCTTCTTTTTCATTCTTATAAAACTTTATAAATTTAGATAAACACGATGTGTTTTCATTCTGGCATGCCGACGGCCATATGAATAGTGCTCGCAGAAAAATCCAAGAGAATCAGGTACTTGTCGAATACTCAACATGGAACGGCAGACCTGGCACGCCGATTGCAAAAGAAGAGGAACACCAACAACGATAACAAGGACGCGATCATGGCCAACCCGAACCTGTTCCAGACCCTGCCGGGCAAGCTGCTGCCGCCGGCGGACGCGCGCAATGCCGAGGGCGCACCGGCTTACCTGCTGCCGCCGCAACACCGGCTGGCGCAGTATGCGGCGACGGGCTGCCTGAACGACACTTATTACGCCGATGCCGGCGACCAGCTGGCGACCGTGCTGGAACTCGGCCGCGACGTCGATGCGCGCTTCATCGCGCAGGCCGCCATCTATGCCCGCGAACGTGGCTACATGAAGGACATGCCGGCCCTGCTGGCGGCCGTCCTCGCCGCGCGCGGCGCGCCGGAGCTGACGCCGGTGTTCGAACGCGTGATCGACAACGGCCGCATGGTGCGCAACTTCGTGCAGATCGTCCGGTCGGGTGTCACCGGTCGGAAGTCGCTCGGCACGCGGCCGAAGAAACTCGTGCAGCGCTGGCTGAACACGGCCGACGAGAAGACCCTGCTGGCCGCGGCCGTGGGCAATGCGCCTTCGCTGGCGGACATCGTCAAGATGGTCCACCCGCGCCCGGCGGAGGCATGGCGTACCGCGTTCTTCGCCTGGCTCGTCGGCAAGCCGTACGACGCCAACGCGCTGCCGCAGTCCGTGCGCCATTTCGAGACCTACAAGCGCGAGACGTACAAGCGCGAGCGCGGCGCGCTGCCGGAGGTGCCGTTCCAGATGCTGACGGCCCTCGACCTGGCGGCCGCGGACTGGGCGGCGCTTGCGCTGCGCGGCGGCTGGCACATGTTGCGCATGAACCTGAATACGTTCGCGCGCCATGGCGTGTTCGAGCTGCCCGGCATGACGGAYGCGATCGCGGCACGGTTGCGCGATCCGCAGGCGATCGCCCGGGCGCGGGTCCTGCCCTACCAGCTGATGGCGGCATGCCGCGCGGGCGTGGACCTGCCCGCGCCGGTGCGCGCGGCGCTGGCGGATGCGCTCGAGACCGCGCTGGCCAATGTGCCGCAGCTGGCGGCGCGGGTCGTCGTGTGTCCGGACGTGTCGGGTTCGATGTCGGGCCCGGTGACCGGCTGGCGCCGCGGCGCGACCAGCCAGGTGCGTTGCATCGACGTGGCGGCGCTCGTGGCGGCGGCGCTGGCGCGCCGGAATCCCGGCACCGTCGTGCTGCCGTTCGAGCAGGACGTGGTCGGGGTCGTGCTCGACGAGGACGCCACCGTCATGCACAACGCCGAACGACTGGCGGCGATCGGCGGCGGCGGGACCAATTGCAGCGCGCCGCTGGCCTGGCTGAACCGCCAGCAGGTACGGGCCGATGTCGTCGTGTTCGTGTCCGACAACGAATCGTGGATCGATGCCCGCCGCGGCGGCCGCGCGACCGCGACGCTGAATGAATGGCGGCGCTTCAAGCAACACAACCCGGCCGCGAAGCTGGCGTGCATCGACATCACGCCGCATGGGACGGTGCAGGCGGCGGAAGACGCCGACGTGCTGAACGTGGGCGGTTTTTCGGATGCGGTATTCGACATCCTGGCCGCGTTCGCGGCGGGACAGCTGGCCGCCGGTCACTGGGTCGGCGAGATCGAATCGATTGCGCTGTGAATGGAAGGAGACGATGATGGGATGGACAATCAGCGTCGGCACCGCCGGCGCACGGAGCAGTAAGGGAAGGGGCGGCAGGCCGCAGGCGCTGTCGGTGTGCATCGACGCGCAAGGCGTGACCGCCCAGGTGAAGGTTTTCCCGAATACGGACAGGACTACATTGGATGACGCCGGTTCGACTCCGGCCTGGCAGGCGCAACGCGTCTGGCAGAACGTCCTGTCCACCCTCGTCGGGACTTGAACAGAGGCAGTACAGATTTTGGCGAATGCTGGTGGAACTACATCGCTACTCACGAGGAGGACGCGGGTTCGAATCCCGCCGGCGGCAGATCAGTGCCGCCGTAGCTCAGCGGCCCAGAGCACCGCACGGATCCCGTGCACCGTTTCACCCCACTTGTCGCCACCTATTTTGAAAGAGAGTATGCAATGACGAAACATGAACACTACGATGTGCTGAACGTGGAAGGTGGCCGCCCGGTCAAGATGTGGACGCGCGGCGTCCCGGTCGAAGACGATGCCAAGCGCCAGCTGGCCAACACGGCGCGCATGCCGTTCATTTACAAGCACATGGCGGCGATGCCCGACGTCCACCTGGGTAAAGGTTCGACCATCGGCAGCGTGATCCCGACCCTGGGCGCCGTGATCCCGGCCGCGGTCGGCGTCGACATCGGCTGCGGCATGATGGCCGCCAAGACGACGCTGAGTGCGAACGACCTGCCCGACAACCTGGGGCCGCTGCGCAGCGCGATCGAGCGCGCCGTGCCGCACGGGATGTCGCCCAAGACACGCGGCTTCAAAGGCCGCGACAAGGGATCGTGGGACACGCCGCCGCAGCCGGTCGACCAGGCGTGGATGGCGCTGAAGGATGAATTCGACGTCATCTGCCAGAAGACGCCGCGGCTGAAGAACACGAACAACTACAAGCACCTGGGCACGCTGGGCACCGGCAATCACTTCATCGAGATTTGCCTGGACGAGCAGGGCTTCGTGTGGTTCATGCTGCACTCCGGTTCGCGCGGCGTGGGCAATGCGATCGGTACGCATTTCATCGAACTGGCCAAGCAGGACATGCGCACCCACTTCATCAACCTGCCGGACCAGGATCTCGCCTACCTGCCGGAAGGGACGCAGCACTACGACGACTACGTGGAAGCCGTCGGCTGGGCGCAGAAGTTCGCGCGCATGAACCGCGAAGTGATGATGCTGAACCTGATCGCGGCCGTGCGCACGGTGATCACGAAGCCGTTCGAGACGCACGTGGAAGCGGTGAACTGCCACCACAACTACGTGCAGAAGGAACACCACTTCGGCAAGGACGTGCTGGTCACGCGCAAGGGCGCGGTGTCGGCACGCGAGGGCGAACTCGGTATCATTCCGGGCTCGATGGGCGCCCGGAGCTACATCGTGCGCGGCAAGGGCAACCCGGAGAGCTTCCACAGTTGCAGCCACGGCGCCGGCCGCACGATGAGCCGCACCGAGGCCAAGCGCCGTTACTCGGTCGAGGACCAGGTGCGCGCCACCGAGGGCGTGGAATGCCGCAAGGACGCCGGCGTCATCGACGAGATCCCGATGGCCTACAAGGACATCGACGCGGTGATGCAGGCACAGAGCGACCTCGTGGAGGTCGTGCACACCCTGAAGCAGGTCGTCTGCGTGAAGGGATGAAAGGACCAACAAATGATCGAACTTGATGGCGCGGCCGGCGAGGGCGGCGGCCAGATCCTGCGCAGCGCGCTGACCCTGGCCATGATCACGGGGCAGCCCTTCCGCATCCGGAATATCCGCGCCAACCGCGCCAAGCCGGGCCTGATGCGCCAGCACCTCGTGGCCGTGCAGGCGGCACTGCAGGTATGCGGCGGCGATGCGACCGGTGCCATGCTCGGCAGCCAGGAACTGACGTTCATCCCGGGCCGGGTCGCAGGCGGCGATTATGCGTTCGCGATCGGCACGGCCGGCAGCTGCACGCTGGTGCTGCAGACCGTGCTGCCGGCCCTGCTCAAGGCGGACAAGCCGTCGACCCTGAAGCTGGCGGGCGGCACGCACAATCCGATGGCGCCGCCGGCGCAATTCCTGCAGCGTGCCTGGTGCCCGCGCCTGGCCGAGATGGGTGCGCACATCGACATCCGCCTGGAACGCTTCGGCTTCTATCCGGCCGGCGGCGGCGTGGTCGAGGCCCGGGTCGAACCCTGCGCCGAGCTGCAGCCGCGCACGTGGATGACGCGCGGCGCGCGCCGTGGCGCGTATGCGGAAGCCTTCGTGGCCGGCATACCGGGACGGGTCGCGCAGCGCGAGCTGGAATGCGTGGGCAACGCGATGAACTGGAGCGAGGAGCAGTTGCGGGTGCGCGGCCTGCCCGCCGACCAGGGGCCGGGCAATGCGCTGATGCTGACCTTCGAGCACGAGCACGCGACCGAGGTCTTCACGGCGTTCGGCGAGAAATCCGTCTCGTCCGAGCAGGTGGCGCGCCAGGTGGTGCAGCGCGCGCGCCAGTACCTGACGTCGCAGGCGGCGTTCGCCGAATACCTGGCCGACCAGATGATGTTGCCGCTCGCACTCGCGGGCGCCGGCGGCTTCACGCTGGACGAGGTGTCGATGCATGCGCGGACCAACGCGCAGGTGATCGAAACCTTCCTGCCCGTACGCTTCCAGTTTGCCCGGCAGGATGGGGTGGACAGCTGCACGGTGGYGGCGCGCTGAGGCGCTTTTACCGGCGGCCGCGGCCCATGATCAGCACGGCGGCAACCACGCTGAGCGCGGCGCCCGAATAAAAGGTTGCTGCAGCCCCGAACCGCTCCCAGAGCATCCCGGCAACGAGACTGGCGAACAGCATGGCGATACCCGAGACGAGATTGTAGAAGCCAAACGCCGTTCCCTTCAGGTTGGCCGGGGCCGTATGGGCAACCATCACTGCCAGCAAGCCTTGTGTCATCCCCATGTGCAGGCCCCACAGGCTCACCCCGAGCAGCACTGCCGGCCAATGGTTGTTCTGGGCCAGCACCACGTCGGCCGATACGAGGAACCCGAGCCCGATGACGAGCAGGCGCATGTGGTTCATGGAGTCGGCGAGCTTCCCGAAAGGGTAGGCGGACAGCATGTAGACGACGTTCATGGCGACCATGACCAGCGGCACCAGGGCCGGCCTCATGCCTCCCTGCATTGCGCGCAGTACCAGGAAGGCCTCGCTGAAACGCGCCAGAGTGAACACTGCGCCGATGGCCACTACCCACCAGTACGCGGCGGACAGTTGCCGAAGAGTGGCCCGGTTGAGTGGGTTGATGCCTTTGGATGCAGCCGTATTCTGCGGCTCCTTGACGCCCAGGGCGAGCAGCAGGACCGCCAGGGCGCCAGGTATCACGGCGATCAAGAAGATGCGCCGGTAGTCGTTCGCCCACAGGAACATCAGGCCTACGGCAAGCAGCGGACCTGTGAGCGCGCCGACCGTATCGAGTGACTGCCGCAGGCCGAAGGCGGCTCCCCGCGATTCGGGCGGGGCGATGTCCGCCACCAGCGCATCCCTCGGTGCGCCGCGGATGCCCTTGCCGACACGGTCGACGAAACGGGCCGCCAGGACGACATTCGCCGAAGCCGCGATGGCGAAGAACGGCTTGCTTGCGGCGCCGAGCGCATAGCCCGCGACAGCGAGCCACTTCCGGTTGCCGAGGTAATCGCTGAGGCTGCCCGAGAACACCTTGACGATCGCCGATGCCGCTTCGGCGAGGCCCTCGATGAGTCCGATCGTCACCACGCCGGCACCGAGTCCGGTAACCAGGAACATCGGGAGCAGGCTGTGGACGATCTCGGAAGAGATGTCCATCAGCATGCTGACGAAGCCGAGTATCCAGATCGGACGGGGGATCTGGCGTAGTGTGGGGAGGTTTGATGGTGACTCAGCCATGCTTGACCTCCCGAGGTTATTCCGCGCCGGCGAAGTCGCTTTGCGCCACCGTGCCGGCCACCGAGGCCTCGCGGTGCGCCGCCGGATACAGCCAGCAGAACAGCGGCGTCGCGGCAGCGGCCCCGAGCAACTGCGCGGCAATGAAGCCGAGCGCATCGGCCGGGCGGATACCGGCGAAGGTATTCGTGGCGCTGCGGGCCAGGGTCACCGCGGGGTTGGCGAACGAGGTCGACGAGGTGAACCAGTAGGCGGCCGTGATGTAGGCGGCAACCGCGAACGGCGTCACGCCCGGCCGGCTGCGCGAGCAACCGATGATGACTGCGACCAGGCCGAAAGTGGCGACGAATTCGCTCCACCATTGCGCGGCGCCGGTGCGCACGTGCTCCGACGCGACGAAGACCGGGACGTCGAACATCAGATGTGCCGCCGCCACGCCGGCGAAGGCGCCGACTACCTGGGCGACGATGTAAGGGATGACGTCCGATGCGGGCATGTTCTTCTGCCACGCTTCCGACAGCGTGACGACCGGGTTGAAGTGCGCGCCCGAGATCGTCCCGAACATCAGGATCAACGCCACGAGGCCTGCGCCGGTCGCGATCGCGTTGGCCAGCAGGGCGATGGCCACATTACCGCCGGCCAGCCGCTCGGCCATGATGCCCGAGCCCACGACCACGGCCAGCAGGAGTGCCGTGCCGAGACCCTCGGCGACGATTCGTCTGGCAAATGTCATTGCTTGATTTCCCCGATGCGATCCAGCTCCGTCTTCAGGCGTGCCCTGTCGTTTTTCAGTTCGTCGAGGGGCAGGGCCAGGAAGGCTTCGATGCGCGCGCGCAGGATCGCGTAGGCGGTCTCGAAGGCGGCGTCGATCTCTTCCTCGGTGCCGACCACATGGCTCGGGTCGTCCACGCCCCAGTGCGTACGCAGCACCGGGCCGAGATAGGCCGGGCAGGTTTCGCCGGCCGCGCTGGCGCAGACTGTCACCACGATGTCCGGCGTCACGGGCAGGTCGTCCCAGGACTTGCTGTAATAGCCTTCGGTCGGGATGCCTTTGCTGGCCAGCAGTGCGAGCGCCTTGTCGTTCAGCTTGCCGGTGGGCTGGCTGCCGGCGCTGATGGCATGCCAGCCGGCGGGCGCCAGATGGTTGAAGACGGCTTCGCTGATGAGCGAGCGGCAGGAATTGCCGGTGCAGAGGAAAAGTACGTTCACGTCAGGTCTCGGTTGAAGCAGGAATGGAGCGGCGGCAGTTCAGGCCGCGCAGGTGGATGTGCCCGGTTCACAGGTCTGGCTGCTCATCGGAGCGCAGGGATTGCCGCCGCAGCAGTTCTCGGTGAGAAACCCCCCCATCCTCGGTCAGCCGCGTCTCTGGCACGGCGTACGGCCCCATCCGTCGATCGATAAACAGGCTGTTGCCGGGCATCCGTTTGGCTTGCTTCTTGGCGTCGCTCGCGGCAGCGGCAATCTGCAGGTGGGAGCAGAAGTGGCCCGGCTCGGCCTTCACCAGGCCCAGCGACAGCGTCACCACCGGGTGCATGACCCTGTTGCCCTGGCGGTCTTCGCACAGGTAACCGCCGCGCTGCAGGTCGGCCGCATCGAAATGGTCGACGATGCCGGCGGCGAAGGCGGCGAGGATGGCGTGGCAGCGTTCTTGCCAGTCCTCGCTCTGGAACAGCACGAGGAAATCGTCGCCGCCGATGTGCCCCACGAAGTCGCGCGCGGGATCGACGTGCGCCTCGAGGATGCGTCCGGTCAACTGGATGACGTCGTCGCCCTTGCGGTAGCCGTATGAGTCGTTGAAGGGCTTGAAGTGGTCCAGGTCGATGTAGCATGCGGCGAAACGGGTGCCGCTCGCGATCAGCCGATCGATGTGTTCGTTGATGGGCACATTGCCAGGCAAGCCCGTGAGGGGATTGGCATAGCGTGCCGCGCTGATCTGCAAGGCGGTGATCTCGCGCACGAGGTCGTGTCCGGTGCCCATGCCGAGGTAGCGGCCGCGGTCGGTGATGATGAAGCCATTGAACAGGTGGTGCCGCTCCGCTTCGACGACGGACTTGCTCAGGTCTTGCAAGGTGGTGTTCTGGTCGACCGAGAATGGTTTCGGATCCATGAACATCGTGCAGGACTTTCGTCCATGCAGTTCGCGGATGTATTGCGTCGCGAACCGGTCGACCAGGTTCCTCCGCGTGATCAGGCCGACCGGCACCTGGTGATCGACGACGGGAATGACTTCCAGCGCGGGATCGCCCGCGAAGACGTCGAAGATGTCGTTGTTCGTCATGGCGGGCGTCGCTGGGGGGACGATGCGCAGCAGCCGCAGCGCCGTTGCCGTCCCCTGTGCGATGGGCCGCTCCTGGGGGAACACACTGACCCCCTCGAACGTCAGCGACGAGGCGATCGCCGCCGGTACGACGGCATTCGGAAAGGCGACTGGCCGTCCGATGTGGTAACCCTGGCCGCAGCATATGCCGAGGTCGCGGATCAGCAGCAGTTCCGACTGCGTCTCGATGCCTTCCGCGATGACCGTCGTGCCGAGCGCATGCGCGATGTCCTGGATCGAGCGCATGATCTGGAATTTTCCCTTGTCGCGATCGATGTCCTGCACGAAATGCATGTCGACCTTGACGAAGGCGGGGCGCAATTCCGACCACAGGCGCAGGCTTGAGAATCCTGTGCCGAGATCATCGATCGCGACCTGGAACCCCATCCGCCCGTAGTGTCCTGCGACAGCGCGCAGGCGGTCATAGTCGACGATCGGGTCACCCTCCGTGACTTCGATGACGATACGGCTCGGGCTCAGTCCGCATGACTGGATGGTATCGAGCTCCGTTTCCGGCTGCACGCCGGCACCGACCAGGCTGCGCGGGCTGACGTTCAGGAACAGTCGGCCGGGCAGGTCGAGTTTCACGAACGTGTCGACAACGACTTTCCGGCACAGGGCTTCGACCTCGTTGCTCAGGTCAAACATTCGTGCCGCGTCGAGCAAGGCCAGCGGCGCGTGCAGTGGCGTGTCGGCGGGGCCGCGGATCAAGCCCTCGTAGCCCAGGATCGTGCCGTTTTGCAAATGAATGATCGGTTGGAACAGCGCCGTTAGTTCCTTGTTCCTGAGGATACGCGATAGAAGCTCTTGCATGATGTCCGGTGCAGGCCTGGCCCGAATCGGGCTAAATTCTCCAAGGTAACACGGATTTTCGACAGCTTGATGACTTGCATTAAAAATTTCCTAACTACAATTATGTCGTTGTCAATCTTGATGACGCGGTAGAATTTTCGTCGTCCCGCGTCGAACCATGCCGCGTCATCGAATGGAAATCGCGGTAATCGGCCGGTAACTTCCATGCCTCGCTTACGCCGCCGGCGCCACGCCGGCGCTCAACAGCGACGGTCATTATTACTTCTCCGGACGCTCGGACAACTTCGACCCGTCGCAGCCGTCGACCAGCCCGAACAACGCGCGCCTCGACCCGGAAGGCGTCCGCGTGTCGAAAGACGGCAAGTCGATCTTCGTGTCCGACGAATACGGCCCCTATGTCGACCAGATCGACCGGGCCACCGGTCGACGCATCCGCTCGTACGCCTTGCCGGCGAACCTGGCGGTCACCCACTTGAGCGCGCTGGGCGATACGGAAATCAGCGGCAACGCGGTCGGTCGCGTCGCCAACAAGGGCATGGAAGGACTGGCGATCACGCCGGACGGCAAGGCCTTGGTCGGCATCATGCAGGCGCCGCTGGAACAGGACGCAGCCAAGAACCTGCGCGTCGTGACGATCGACATCGTCAGCGGTGCCACCCACGGATACGCGTACATGCTGACCACCGGCTCCGGCGTCAGCGAGATCGTGGCCCTGAACGACCATCAGTTCCTTGTGGACGAGCGTGACGGCAAGGGTCTGGGCGATGGTTCCAAAGCGGGGGTCAAGCAGTTCTTCAAGATCGACCTCGATGGCGCGCAGGACGTAACAAAGCTCAGCGGCGACCTGTCGGCCAGGGCCGTGGCGAAAAGCCTCGTACTGGATGTGGTGGCGGTACTGGGCGCCAACGGCATCGCGCCCGCACAGGTTCCAGCCAAGATCGAAGGCCTGGCGTTCGGCGCGGATGTGGTCGACAACGGCGTCCTTCTGCACACGCTCTACGTCGCAAACGACAATGATTTCGTTCGCGCCAGCGCGGGCGATAACAAGTTTTACGTATTCGGTATCAGCGATGCGGATTTGAACAAGGTCGGCGCGACGTACACGGCCCAGCAATTCGGGGCGGAAGTGCCGGAACCGTCGTCGATCGCGCTGGTAGTGGCAGGCATGGGCCTGCTGACGGTAGGCGTGCGGCGGCGAACTTGAGTCGTCCGGCCGGCTCAGTGCATGGCGACGGGATGTCGAATTTGTCAGCGAGCATATCGAGCTGTGGAAACACAGCTGCCGACCGATTGATTTCGCTATGGGTCGACATCCACCGGCCGCAGCTGGTCCGTGTCGGCCAGCTGCAACCATCCAGAGACGTCTACAGGCGAGCAGTCCCACGCCGGCGCCGTAGCGCGGCCAGGCCGATCATGCCAAGGCCGAACAGCGCGATGCTGCCAGGTTCCGGCACCTCGGTGAGAAAGCCGCGGATTTCCCCGCTTGGGAACGCGGTCGTATGGATATTCAGGTAGGCCTGGTCGGATGCGAGGCCAGCCAGGAATGCCTGGCGCGCGCTCTCCACGCTGCCCCCATGGTTGGTGACGAAACCGGCGTTGTAGGTGCTCAGGCTCAGCAGGTCGAAGGTCTCCGTATAACTCCCGGAAGTAACGCCAAGCGGGAAGTCAGGAAAGGTGGGAAGCGCGGTAGCGACGCCGGCCTTGCCCTCGGACGGGACCAGTGTGCAGCAATGGATATGGGATGCTGTCGATGGCGCGGTCAAACCGGAAAAAGTCGCCTTGACGGTCATCATGTTGGTCTCGTCATCGATGAGTACCGTCGTAAAACCGGTGGCAGGAGAGGCGTTCGCCGGATCTTCGTTGGCGCCGTTGAGGGTTGCCGCGTATTGAATCGTGGTCGCATGCGCGGCCCCGACGCACAAACAAAACAGGGAAGCAGACAAGCCGATCGCAAGACGGTTCATGACGACTCCTTTCGTAATGTGTGTTCTAACCGTTAAGCATAAAACGTGCCCCTAAGGCTTGTAAGAGGCATGCATACTGCTCGGATGCCGAGCGCGGCGCGCAAGTGTAAAGTTGGTCGACACATGGTAGATACCAGTGGTTATCAAGCGTTCTTCCGTGCCCATCAACACCGGCGCCAGCGTCACGGCCAGCTGGCTTGCCCCGCACGAGGTCCGCGATTCGCTCGAACAACTGAGGCAGTTGCCGGTGCTGACCGGTGAAGGTCCAGCGTACAAGCCATCACACGCTCAAATGTTGCAGAATGGTCGTAATTCCATTTCACGGAGTGCCGAGATGAATCGACCGAGCCTGTTTGCGTGGGGCGTGTGTGCGGGTGCTCTCGCAGCTGTTGCTTCCGCCGCGTCGCCTGAGGTCAGTGTCAAGAATCAGCTGAAGACCGGTGCACAGCGCCTGGTCGCCGCAGGCCGTACCGATGGATTAAGCATTGCGATGGTCCATTGCGGGCAAACGACGTTTTTGCCCCTTGGCATAGCGGATCGGCGCACCCGGCGTCCGGTGACCGCAGACACCGTCTTCGAGATCGGATCGGCCTCGAAGACCCTGACAGCGTTGCTGCTGTCGCAGGCGGTCGTTGACGGCCGCGCGCGGCTTGAGAACGATGTCCGGCGCTATCTGCCGGAGTCGTATCCCAACCTGCAGTGGGACGACGGCACGCCTGTTACGCTGGGCCAGCTGGCGGACACCACCTCGGGCCTGCCCGATTACCTGCCCGATCCGGCGCCTTTGGCCAGGTTGCCGGCGGACCGGCAGGTGTTTGCGGCATCCGACCTGCTGCGCGGCTACGGCGACCGGGACTTCCTGCGCGATGTGCATGGCATACGTCTGCTGGCCCGACCGGGTAGCGAATCGCGCCACTCGAATGTCGCGGCCCAGTTACTGGGAGTCATCGTGGCGCGGTTGTTTGAACAGCCGTTCCCGGCCGCGCTCGCAGCCGGTATCGAGCGCCCGGCCGGCATGCGTGGCGGGATGGGCGCCGTCCCCGAGCGCAACGGCGCAGTGGGTTATGACGACCGTCACCGCGCGATGCCGGCGTTCGCCGGCGAATCTATCGCACCGGCCGGCGGATTGCGGTACAGCGCACGGGACATGGCCCGCTACCTGATGCTGCAACTGCAGCCGGACGCCAAGGCCGTAGCATTGAGTCAACGCGTCCGCTTCTCGGCCACGCCCGACAGGCAACTGGCACTGACCTGGGTCGTATCCGCCGAAGGCGGCCTGCAGAAATACCGCATGTCGGGCGGCACCTTCGGCTCGTCCAGCTATGTGGAGTTCTATCCGGCATTGCAGTATGGGGTGGTGCTGATGGCGAATCGTGCCGCCCCCGACACGCAGGATGAACTGCAGGCCGTCGCCGAGGCGGCGTTCGCGGCCGGGAGGCGTTCGTTGCCCGCGTGCCCAGCGCGCGCGGGGCAGCTAGCAGGTCCGTGAGCGGGATAGTCGGTCAACGCCGGTCAGTTGCGCGCCTTTATCGGCACACCACCTCGACCTGTGGCGCGCCCACTTTGCGACGCGTCGTCACTACCGAGCACTCGCGCACGCTTGGGCCATCTACACGATGGAATAGCTGTACCTCGCCGCCATGCCCGTAGAGGCACGATGCCCAAGTCTCCCCAATTGCCGGGAATCGAGTCTCGCTCTTGCTCCCTTTGGGCAGCTCGTCGCTGCCGCGTAACTCGGCTCTGACATCTTCTTTGGGTGAGCCCGAGATCATCCCGCCGCCAATCAACAACAACCCGCCCGATACCATCCCCAGTGCATCCGGGCCGGGCTGCGCTTCCTTACCCAGCTCTGTATTTTTGAGTGGATAGCGCTCCGGACATGTAAAGTGCGATTCCGCTGTGGCGGCTGCCAGAATGGGAGCGGCCGTGATGATTGCTGCGATCAATCGTCTCATTTGACTATGTAGAAGTGTTCAGCATTGTCGGAGTCGTCGAAGCGGTTGCCTTCGTCATGCAGTTTCTGGCCCCGCCGTTCGATTCGACGCATGTGGATATCAGCCTTTGACGTCCACTGATCCTGCACGACGATCCACAAGGGTTTGCCGTCTGGGCCGCGTGGTCCGAACTCGATGAAAAACGCGGCATGATTGCCTTTGCTCTTGCCCGGCCAGCGGCCCTGCCTGTTGAAGTTCGCGATGACGGTTCCCTCCTCAATGACGGTTTCATCAAGCACTCGGGGGCCTTGGCGCCAACTGGAGGTCGGGCCTACGTCTGTGAAGTGCTGGACCAGGCGCACGCACTGGCCGCCGTCCACCTTTGATTGGTGCTCTAGTTTCCTGGCGTCGCGGTAGATGTGCGGCATGCCATGCTCCTACGCCGCGATCCTGTTTGCGGCGAGGTCCCAGCCGCCGGCGGTGTTGCCTTGAACACCGCCCCGGATGCTCTGCTTCGTGTACGACCACTTGACCTTGGAATAGGCCAGCTGGACATGCTCGGTGATGGTGCCGCCATCGCCGCTGTTCGGGGCTACGTCCGAGATCATTATATTTTCCAGCTCGACGCGGAAGTAAGGAATCGGCTTACCCTCGCCATCGGCTCTCATGAACTCGAACACGGCCTTGGGAATCGTCTTGCCGGCCGCACAGGTCTGGAGCAGGATCGGTGTACTAGCTCAGACTTGGCCTGACAAACGGTGTCCGGTAGGCGGCAGCATCCCCCGTTAACCGACATTCCTGAACAGCTCAGCCGTCCAATCGGCGAACGCTCGCATAGCCGGAGAGAGAAAGCGGTGATGGGGGTAAACAAGTGACACCGGCACAGGTGCCGGCCGCATATCGGCCAGTACCTCGACTAATTTTCCGGTCCGCAAATGGTCCTCCACCAAAATTTCAGCCAACTGCATTAGGCCGCTTCCATCGAGGCCAAGCTTGATGTACAACCCAGTCTCATTAACTGCCACCGTGCCGGGAACTGGAACGGTGACGCTGTCTCCGGCCTCCACGAAATGCAGCTCGCCATCCCGACGCGTCGTGCTGGAAAAGTAGTGAACCGCCCGGTGCCGATGCAAATCCTCCAGATCATCGGGAATACCCTTTTCATCCAGATAGGACGGCGCCGCGCAGGTAATCCACCGCAGCTCACCCAAGGGGCGCGCGACCAAAGTCGAGTCATGGAGTCTACCGGTACGKATCACACAATCGACTCCGTCCTGGATCAAGTCCACCTGACGATCATTTATGCCGATCATTAAATAGATATCGGGGTAGCGTTGCTGGAATTGCGCCAACTGTGACAGGATAACGGCATGCGCAATGCCGCCCGGCATATCCACCCTCAGTCGCCCTTGCGGGCGCTTCATCGAGCCATGCAGACTGGCTTCCGTATCGTCAATCAGGTCAAGTATCTCGCGGCAGCGGCTAAAGTATCGCTCCCCCTCTGGCGTCAAGCTAAGGTTTCTGGTGGAACGGTTGAGGAGGCGTGTCTGCAAATGTTTTTCTAGCCGCTTGATGATGCCGGTGACTGATGATGCCGGTAGGCCCAGGGTCTCTGCTGCGCGGACAAAACTCTTGCTTTCGACCACGCGAAGAAATACCTGCATTGCTTGAACGCGATCCATGTGTTGCCCCGATAGCGATATAGAAAACGGCACTATACCCCAAGATTGTTCGCGTTTTCTGCATGATGAAAACCTCTAGGGCTGCTTTTTCCGCGTCATTAGGGTTGCTACAGTGCAGGCACTTAAACCACAGAAGTAAACAACCATGTCCAATCAAGACCGCCAACTGTTTGTACCTCTCACGATGAACCAGGCAGATCCTAACGCCATGTCTCAAAACATTCTCGTGCTCGGAGCCGGCGAACTCGGCCTACCGGTGCTGCGCAGTCTTGCGCACCGCGCGAAGAGCATCGACGGTGTGAAGATCAGCGTCCTGCTGCGCGCAAGTGCCGTCGAGTCCAGCGCACCAGGCAAGCGACGTGATATAACGGAAATTCAGGATCTTGGCGTCGAGATTGTCGTAGGCGATCTTGTGAAGAGCTCCATTGACGAACTCGCCGTAGTATTCGCACAATATGACACAGTAATCGGTTGCGCCGGTTACGCGGCGGGAATCGACACGCCGATGAAATTAGCGCGTGCTGCCTTGCAGGCACGAATCCCAAGATATTTTCCATGGCAGTTCGGCGTCGATTTTGACGTGATCGGACGCGGCAGTCCGCAGGACATTTTCGACGCACAGTTGGACGTGCGGGAACTTTTGCGCAGTCAGCACCAGACTGAGTGGGTCATTATCTCGACCGGTATGTTCATGAGCTATCTGTTTGAGCCGGAATTCGGCGTGGTTGATCTAGAAAACGATGCCGTCCACGCCCTGGGCAACCTCGACACCGCTGTGACGCTGACGACTCCCGATGATATCGGAGCGCTAACTGCCGAGATCGTGTTCGCGAAACCTCGAATCCGGAACGAGATTGTCTATCTAGCCGGTGACACCGTGACTTACGGCGAGGTCGCCGACAAGCTGGAAGCGTCCCTTGGCCGCCCCTTTAGCCGTTCGGAATGGAGTGAGGAGTATTTGCTCGGCGAACTTGCCCGCGACCCGCACAATATGATGAGCAAGTATCGTGCTGCCTTTGCTCAAGGACGGGGTGTCGCTTGGGATAAGAGCGGCACGTTCAATAGCCAACGTGTCCTCCCTGTTACCGACGTGGTCGCGTGGATCAATGCGAACCTGATTTCCAGCCGCAGCAAGTAAACTCGGTCATCCCGAGGGCTTAGGCAAAGACATCGAAGATAGTCCTATCAACTTCGCAGTTCGGCTATCGTCAACGTTCAAATAACCGGATAACAGCTGTTGGCCGGTTGCCCCCAAGGATTCAATACATCCGCAGGGCATGATGATGACTTTAACTCATCTGACAGTGTGCGTCAGGTCAAGTTTGAGCTACTACAGTTATCGCTGCAGCGCTTCCTGCAGCGTTATGCGCTCGGAACCGGTCCGCGAGATGTAGACGCCACGAACCATCTCATCTTCGGTTCTGCGGGCCCAATCGACGGCGTCGCGCTTGAGTCGGAAAGTCTTGGAAGTGGTCGGCCAGCCTCGCATACGGACGAGTGCTTTGTAGGTGCCGGAAGGGGTAAGAACGATGGTTGCCATGAGCCTCTGTGACTGCTGAGTGTACTGAAAGTGTACTTTTCGCGTTCCACAAAGACAAATGCCTTAGGTCGGTAAAACCTAAGGCACTGTTTTCAAAGCTAAATTTTGGTGCCGGCTGCAGGACTCGAACCCGCCACCTGATGATTACAAATCAACTGCTCTACCTGATGAGCTAAGCCGGCAATGTGGCCAGAATTATACCCTTATTTGATGCGGGTCAACGTAGGGCGCCCACCTTTTTTCGGCGGTTCGTCGTTGTCGTCGGGTACGCGCGACACCTCCGACGAGGTCTTGCCCGGAACGGCGGCCAAGCCCGGGGCCGACGAGGCCGACGAGACGGAAGGCTCCGGTGCCGGCGGCGGCATGTCGGCGGCCGTCGTCGTGACGTCGAAGGCCATGCCCTGGCCGTTTTCGTTGGCGTAGATGGCCAGCACGTTGTGCACCGGGATGTACAGTTCGCGCGAGACGCCGTTGAAGCGAGCACGGAAGGTGATGGCGTCGTTGTCCATCTTCAGCCCGGAGGTCGCGCCGTAGCTGATGTTCAGGATGATCTCGCCCTTTTTCACGTATTCCATCGGAACCGTGGTGGCGGCGTCGACCTTGACGGCCAGGTAAGGCGTGTAGCCGCTGTCCGTGCACCACTCGTAGATGGCGCGCAGCAGGTACGGCTTGGTGGAAATGTCTGGCATGTTGTGATCGAAATGAAACGAGATGTTACACGCCAGTGTACTTCGATTCGCCTGTGGCGGCGTAAACTGGCGTGCAACTGTGTCCGGCCGGATGCGGCCAAGGCGCTTAGCGGCGCATCACCTTTTCGGACGGGGTCAGGGCTTCGATGTAGGCCGGACGCGAGAAGATGCGCTCGGCATACTTCATCAGCGGTGCCGCGGTCTTTGACAGTTCGATACCGTAGTGGTCCAGACGCCACAGCAGCGGGGCGATGGCCACGTCCAGCATCGAGAATTCGTCACCCAGCATGTACTTGTTCTTCAGGAACAGCGGGGCCAGGGTCGTCAGGCGGTCGCGGATTTCGGCGCGGGCCTTGTCGTGGCTCTTGTCGCCCACCTTGTTGCGCTCGTTTTCGAGCGTGTTGACGTGGACGAACAGTTCCTTCTCGAAGTTGAACAGCATCAGGCGGGCGCGGGCGCGCATCAGCGGGTCGGCCGGCATCAGCTGCGGGTGCGGGAAACGCTCGTCGATGTATTCGTTGATGATGTTCGATTCGTACAGAATCAGTTCGCGCTCGACCAGGATCGGCACCTGGCCGTACGGATTCATCGTCGAGATGTCCTCGGGCTTGTTGAACAAATCCACGTCGCGCACCTCGAAGTCCATGCCCTTTTCGAACAGGACCAGGCGGCAGCGCTGGGAGAACGGGCACGTGGTGCCGGAGTAGAGAACCATCATGGTTTATAGTTCCTTCAAGAAACAAAGGGGTGAAGCGCCAGGCGGCTCACCCCGAATAGACATTGCCCGCATTATAACCGGGCAATCAAATCACTTTACGTCTTTCCAGTAAGAAGCGTTCAACGACCAGGCCAGGAACGCGAATAGCGCAAGGAAAATCACGACGATCGCGCCCAGGCGCTTGCGAAAGTCGCGCGCCGGTTCGGCCATCCAGTCCATGTAGGCGACCAGGTCGGCCACCTGCGTATCGAATTCCTGCGGGCTCAGCGTGCCAGGCGTCACCTGCTCGAAGCCGGCGAAGCGGTGCACGGTCTTGCCCGGTTCGTGCGGATCCGGTTCCTCGACCATCCTGGCCGTGCGCACGCCCTGCAATTGCCACAGCACGTGCGGCATGGCGACGTTCGGCACGACCATGTTGTTCCAGCCGGTCGGGCGGGTGTCGTCCTTGTAGAAAGTGCGCAGGTAGGTGTAGATGTAGTCGGGGCCGGAGCCGGCGCCCGAGGCGCGCGCGCGCGCGATCACCGACAGGTCCGGCGGCACGGCGCCGAACCAGGCTTTCGCATCCGCGGGACGCATCGCGATCGTCATCAGGTCTCCCACCTTCTCGCCCGAGAACAGCAGGTTGTTCTTGATCTGGTCTTCGCTCAGGCCCAGGTCACGCAGGCGATTGTAGCGCATCGACGATGCGGAATGACAGTTCAGGCAGTAGTTGACGAACAGCTTGGCGCCGTTTTGCAGCGATGCGATATCGGTGCGTTCCGGAGCGCGGTCGAGCGCGAACGTCCCTTCGTTCGCGAACGCGAATCCCGGCAGCAGGGCCAGGATCGCGAGCAGTTTTTTCGAAAACATCATGGTTGTCCTTTGGCTTGAATTCCGGAATCAATGCGGGGTGAACGTCACGCGCTTGGGTACCGGCTTGAACCGGCCCATCGCGCTCCACCAGGGCATCAGGAGGAAGAAGCTAAAGTACAGCAGGGTGCAGGCCTGGGCGATCAGCGTGTAGGCCGGGGTCGGCAGCTGGGTGCCCAGGTAGCCGAGCGTCAGGAAGGTCGCGAAGAACACGGCGTACACGTACTTGTGCCAGCCTGGACGGTAGCGGATCGATTTCACCGGCGAGTGGTCGAGCCACGGCAGCAGGGCCAGGATCACGACGGCCGAGCCGAACAGTACGACGCCCCAGAACTTCGCCTCCAGGAACAGCATGCCGATCTCGGCCACGATGGCGATCACGGTGATCGCGACCTTGGCCTTGTACGACAGGCGCGAACGCAGCCAGATGAACACGACGTAGGCGGCCAGGCCCAGCATCACGACCCAGATGAAGTCCGACGTCGTCGCGCGCAGCACCGAGTAGAACGGCGTGAAGTACCAGGTCGGGGCGATGTGCGGCGGCGTCTTGAGGGAATCGGCGGGCAGGAAGTTGTTGTATTCCAGGAAGTAGCCGCCCATTTCCGGCGCGAAGAACACGACGGTGCTGAAGATCAGCAGGAACATCGATACGCCGAACAAGTCCTTGGTCGTGTAGTACGGATGCGACGGAATCGCATCGACGCCATGGCCGTCCGGACCCAGGTTTTCCTTGACCTCGATGCCGTCCGGGT
>NZ_JBFUDR010000045.1:0-29402 GCF_056404615.1 Massilia sp. P2_C2
GGTTGCTTCCGTCGCGTTCGATGCACCGCTTTCGCCCCCATTTTTCACTCGGCTGAATACCATTTCACATTGTGGAAGATAGTGGCATCCGACATGCATCCGTATATCCCGTTGCGCAAAACATGATTCCGCGATGCGGAAGCGAGCACATAAGCCATTGAAACTACACAGTAATTTTTGTTTTCAAGTCTTATATAAGACATAAGAGACATCAAGGCCGCATGCCTTAAGATGAACCCATGAGTTTCGCTCTTCCTTCGATTTACTTTTGACT
Organism: Massilia sp. P2_C2; assembly: GCF_056404615.1. Taxonomy (NCBI): domain Bacteria; kingdom Pseudomonadati; phylum Pseudomonadota; class Betaproteobacteria; order Burkholderiales; family Oxalobacteraceae; genus Massilia; species Massilia sp. P2_C2. Next base: position 275 of record NZ_JBFUDR010000045.1, read on the forward strand.
TTTCATGGAGTCCGACATGTCCGAGTACCAGAACGATATCCAGGCCATCGCCACCCTCAAGCAGCGCTACGGCAGCGGCTGGGATGCCATCAACCCCGAATCCGCAGCCCGCATGCGCGCCCAGAATCGCTTCAAGACCGGCCTGGACATCGCCCGCTACACGGCCGCCATCATGCGCCGCGACATGGCGAACTACGATGCCGATCCGTCCCTATACACCCAGTCGCTGGGCTGCTGGCACGGCTTCATCGGGCAGCAGAAGCTGATCTCGATCAAGAAACACTTCAACAACACCGATCGCCGCTACCTGTACCTGTCGGGCTGGATGATCGCCGCCCTGCGCTCGGAATTCGGCCCGCTGCCGGACCAGTCGATGCACGAGAAGACCGCGGTGCCGGCGCTGATCAAGGAGCTGTACACCTTCCTGCGCCAGGCCGACGCCCGTGAGCTGGGCGGCCTGTTCCGCCAGCTGGACAAGGCTGCAACCCCGGCGGCGCGCGCGGCCATCCAGGACCGGATCGACAATTTCGTGACGCACGTCGTGCCCATCATCGCCGACATCGACGCCGGCTTCGGCAACGCGGAAGCGACCTATCTGCTGGCCAGGCAGATGATCGAAGCGGGCGCCTGCTGCATCCAGCTCGAAAACCAGGTGTCGGACGAAAAGCAGTGCGGCCACCAGGACGGCAAGGTCACGGTCCCGCACGAAGACTTCCTGGCCAAGATCCGCGCCGTGCGCTATGCCTTCCTCGAACTGGGTGTGGACGACGGCGTCATCGTGGCCCGTACCGACTCGCTGGGCGCCGGCCTGACCAAGCAGATCGCCTACTCGCGTGAACCGGGCGACCTGGGCGACCAGTACAACAGCTTCCTGGATGTGGAAGAAATCACGCCGGCGCAACTTGGCAATGGCGACGTCGTCATCCAGCGCGACGGCAAGCTGCTGCGTCCGAAGCGCCTGCCCAGCAACCTGTTCCAGTTCCGCGCAGGCACCGGCGAAGCGCGCTGCGTCCTCGACTGCATCACGTCGCTGCAGAACGGCGCCGACCTGCTGTGGATCGAGACCGAGAAACCGCACATCGGCCAGATCGGCGGCATGGTGCGCGAGATCCGCAAGGTCATCCCGAACGCGAAGCTCGTGTACAACAACAGCCCGTCGTTCAACTGGACGCTGAACTTCCGCCAGCAGGTGTACGACGGCATGAAGGACCGCGGCGAGGACGTCTCCGGCTACGAGCGTTCGCAACTGATGAGCGCGGAATACGACGACTCGATCCTGGCGAAAGTGGCGGATGAGCGCATCCGCACGTTCCAGGCCGACGCCGCGCGCGACGCGGGCATCTTCCACCACCTGATCACGCTGCCGACGTACCACACGGCCGCCCTGTCCACGGACAACCTCGCCAGGGAGTATTTCGGCGACCAGGGCATGCTGGGCTACGTGGCCGGCGTGCAGCGCAAGGAGATCCGCCAGGGCATCGCCTGCGTCAGGCACCAGAACATGTCCGGCTCGGACCTGGGCGACGACCACAAGGAATACTTCAGCGGCGAGGCCGCGCTGAAGGCCGCCGGCCAGCACAACACGATGAACCAGTTCTGACCGGTCTCACCGGGCCGGCCGCGTGCCGGTCCGCCGGGCAGCCCGGGCGCGGCCATTCGGCGGCGCCCGGGCTGTCGTACTCTCGGGTGGGTACTATAAACCCGAAGCGGGCGTTGCTCTACTCGACTGCGATTGAGACCAGGTACCGCTCAAGCTCATTAGGTTGCGCGTGGCTTACCCTGTCCTCAATCATTTCAAGTGCCAGAAAACCTTCGTGCTGCGTGATGGATTGCCGTTCCTTTGAAGAGAGAGTCCGTCCAAGTTTCTCCTCACAGGTTTCGATGATTTTGTTGTGCCACTTGGCTGCGAGTTCTGCATCACCCATAACGGCGCCCCCCATGTGTTCGCCCATGAAAAACCGACCAGCCAACGACTGCTTCAGGGCCGATTGCGGAGGACCGCAAAGGCCCAGTGTACGCCGCGGTCGCTCCCGGAACAACGAACAGGATCTGTCAAGCGTCCTGAGGCTCCACCGGTTCCCCGGCAGGTTCGCCCTGCCCTTCCGGCTGGCGCGCCAGCGTGCGGATGGCCTTCGGGGTACAGCCGTATTCTTCCTTGAACAGGCGGTTGAAGTACGAGACGTTGGCATACCCCACCGAGAGCGCGATCTCGGCGACGGTCGTTTCGCCTTGTTCGGCGAGCAGTCGCGCAGCCTCCGTCAGGCGCAGCTTGTTCAGGTAGCTGGTGAACGTCATGCCGAGTTCCGATTTCAGCACGTCGTTGACCTTCTTGCGGTTCGTCCCCGTCGCGGACACCACGGTATCCAGGTCCAGTCCGGGGTCCGTGTAATGCGTCGCGATGTACCGCAGTACCGACGCCTTTTCCTTGTCGCGGTGCGGCTCCAGCGTCAGCTGGCGGTAGGCGACGAGCGGGACGTCGTTCTTGAGGTGCGCATCCAGGCTCGCGACCAGCGCGCGCGCGTGCGCGCGGAAGAACCAGATGCCGAACGCGATCCATCCCGCCGCCACGATACCGGCCAACCAGGATAGATAACGATAATCGCGGCCGCGCAGCGTGAGCTTGCTGATCTCGACCCGGGCCGGGACGCCGCGAGGGCTCTGCGCCGTGGTCCCGAATACCATCCGCTCCACGCGATCCAGCGTGTACTCCTGGTGCGACACGTCGCGGTGCATCGCCTCCAGCCACCATTCGGGGAGCGTCAGCCGCGTCAGGTCCAGGGTCACGGGCACACCGGTGTCGTTGCACGAGAAGTACGTCAGGGCCGGCGGATAGGTCAGGTACTTGCCGGACTGCGAAGTGCGTTCCTCGAACGTGGAGACGATGAACGACATGGAATTGGCGGGCGCGCAGCGGGCGACGAACGAGATGGTGTCGTACATCGACAGGTCCACCATGACCGGCCTGTCCTTGCCGTCGCGCGCCAGCAGATCCCCGGAGACGCTGCCACCGTCGCCCGTCGCCGGCAGGTTCATGTCGAAGCGCAGACTGTCGCGCGCCGTGTAGTCGAGCCGGACGACGTGCGCTTCCCAGGGCCACGGGTCCGATGTGGAACCGAAGCGCCAGCGGGTCACCTGGTCGTCGCGCCCGTCGTAGGCCGGCAGCAGGGGCAGCGACAGATAACTCCGATCGACCAGCACGACGGCGAGCAACGCGTCCGCAAGCACGACCAGGACGAACGCGAGCAGCGCCTTTTTATAGAACTGTTGCATAGGGCATGGCAGGTAAGTGTCTCCAGGCGCCACCTCTGCTGGGTGACGTCAACGGCATCATAGCAGCCTGCCCACGCGAGACCGCGATTTCACCCGTACGGTGCCACCCCGTTGCGTGCATGCAACGGGGTGGCACCGGCCTTGCCGGATCAGTCGGACTTGCCGGTCCCCAGCAGTGCCGCTTCGCCCCAGGTGACCGGCAGCAGCGCGTTGTCGCCGCCCGTGCTGCGCGCCACCAGCTCGATCACCTTGACGCCGGCGACATCGACCGTCAGCGCCTGCGCCGCCTGGCCCCAGCGCAGCGCCTTGCTCTTCGCCAGCAGCTTGCCGTCGCCGTAGACCATGAACGTCACGGCCTGCTTGCGGTCGTGCGCGGAGTCGTCGACGCCCACCTGGGTGCTCAGGCGGCCGTAGCCATGATTGCGTACCTCGAGCCGGGAATTGGCCAGGATGCCGATGCCGGCCGTGAACTGCTTGCCGCCGATCTGCAGGACCTGGTTGTACGGCGTGCTGTCGGCGCGCGCGCCGCCCCAGCCGGCATACATCGGCCGTTCGCCCGGGCCCTTGCTGCCGGTCCAGCCGTTCGACGAGCGGAAGACCGTGGGATCGGCCTGCGGCGTGGTGACGCCGTCCACGGCCGGATTCACGCTACCCGGCTGCTCGGACAGGTAGATGCCCTGGGCCAGCGCCCGCGTGCCGTGGACGCGGAAGATCTTCGTCTCGCGCGGCGCCACGCGCACCTTCGTCTCGTTCGTGAACGTGGACGTCTCCTTGCTCCAGAGGTCCGTCAACGTGACCGGCGCGTCCTTGCGGAACTTCAGCTGCTCGGCCGTCAGATCGGCGTCGATCGGCCCGAAGCCGCGGTTGAACACGGCGATGGCCTTGTCGCCCGAGGCCAGCTGTTTCACGAGGATCTGCAGGTCGTCGGCGTCGTACGCGAGCACCGCCTGGTTGCCCGCCGGGTCCTGGTTGACGGCGATGATGTCGGTATTGCCGAAGATGTCGATCAGCGCCTGCGGCGTTTTCGTCAGGTCGGCGCCCGTCATCAGCGGCGCGTTCATGATGGCCCAGAGGGAGAAGTGCGAACGGGCTTCGACCAGGTGGTTCGCATCGAACTCGCCCGCGCCGATGAACAGCATGTCGGGGTCGTTCCAGCTGCCCGGATGCCCGTACAGCTCGCGCCTGACCACGCTGTCGTAGTTGCTGAGCAGGCGGGTCCAGTACGGACGGATGTCGTCGCTCGTGCGCGACAGGTTGCCGAAGTTCTTGCCCCAGGCGCGCACGTCGCCCGAGCCCCAGACGCACAGCGACAGCAGGAAATCGCCATCAGGCTTGTTGCGCTTGAGGGCCGCGTTGATCTGGTCGAATTCCGCCTGCACCGCCGGGATGTTCGAACGCGTGACCGATTCCAGGTCCAGCACGGGCGTCAGCGCGCGGAACTGGCCCGAACGGACTTTCGGGCTGTCGGCGCCGTAGGCACGCACGCCGCAGCCGTCGACCTTGATGAAATCGAAGTTCCAGTCCGAGAAGAACAGCTTGATGTCCTGGTCGATATGGCCATACAGGCCCACTTCGCGTTCGAGCATGCTGCCCTTCGGCAGGTTCGGATCGTCGCCGCCATAGGCCTGCGAGCAGGTGTTGCGGCCGAGGTCGGAATAAATGCCGGCCTTCAGGCCCATCGCGTGCAGCTTGTCGGTGAGGGGCCGGAAGCCGCCCTTGACCGACGACGGGAACTGGTCGGCCCGGACTTCGAGGCGGCCGTCCGGGACCGCGCGGCGCTGCGCCCAGCCGTCGTCGATGTTGACGTAGCGGTAGCCCTTGGCGGCCAGGCCACTGTCGACGAGGCGCTGGGCCGATCCGACGATCTTCGCTTCGTCGATATTCGTGCCGAACGCGTTCCAGCTGCTCCAGCCCATCGGCGGCGTCGATGCGCGACCGGCGGTATAGGCACTCCAGTGTGCCGTCGGCGCCAGCGGATCGGTTGCCGCATGCGACATCGCCGTCGCAAACAGCAGGGGGATCAAGGCCAGGCGCGGCAGCCGGCACGAGGTTCGTTGGTGTTGCATCGCAGTCTCCAATCAGTTGCGTTAGTTTTTTTGTGTCAGTGTACGTCGAGCTGGAACGGCGCGGCCGGCAGGTCGTCGCCACCGAACAGGTTCACGAACGGCGAATCGGCCCAGGCATAGCGCACACGCGTGACGTCCGGCGCACCGGCGCCGGGCAGCACCACCGTGTCGCCGTGCACGCGCGCATCAGTGTAGCGGCAGGTCTTGCCCGCGCATACCTCGAATCCGATCGCGCGGTCGGACGAATACGTCGCCAGGCCGCTGCCCACGTCCTTGTAGGCGATGACGATGTCGTTGCCGGCCCGGCGCGCGGAGACCGCGGTCGGGCTGCCGGGCGCCGACTTTTCGCCATACGCGACCGCGCGTGCCGCGCGCGCCAGGCGCTCGCCGACGATCGTCTTCTGCGTCGGGTGGATGTCGAAGCGGTCGCCCACGTCCATCGTGACGGCGAGGCCCGCATGGGCATCATGCGCCACCGCGTCCGCCTGCGCCGCGCGCAGCTCGGCCCAGCCGGAGTCACCCGGCATCTTCGCCGTCGAACCGAACGACGTCAACTGCACGACGAGGAAAGGCAGCGCCGGCTGGCCGAAGCGCTGGCGCCAGTCGCGCATCAGCATGGGCAGCAGCGCGCGGTATTCCTCCGCCGCACCGGCGTTCGCCTCGCCCTGGTACCAGGCGGCCAGCTTGAATTTGTAGCCGACGAGCGGCGCGATCATGCCGTTGTACAGCGTCGTCAGGCTGGTCGGGACATCCCATGGCGGCGGCGGCACGGACTGGCCTTTCAGCGCGCTGCCGCGCTTGACCTTCCACGCGGCCGGCAGCGGAATCGCCTGGCCATCCGCGAGGCCGATCGTGCGGAAGGACGCCTGGCCCGTCAGCCCGCCGCCCTGCCCTCCGTTCAGCACGCGCATGACGATCACGTTGCGGCCGGGCTTGAACGCGCCGGCGGGCACGGTGTAATCGCGCCACGTCCAGGACTGGCCGGCCCCGCCCACGTACACGCCGTTGACCCAGGTGCTGTCCCAGGTATCCACTGGGCCCAGGCGCAGCGCGTTCGCGGCATTCGCCTGCGCTTCCGTCAGCGTAACGGCCGTGCGGTACCAGGTCACGCCATCGAAGTCCTTGAAGCCGGCGACGCCGCTGTCCTTCCACGAGCCGCTCGGGGTGACGGCCGGCCAGGCGCTGTCGTCGAAATCCGGCGCGACGTATGCACGCTGCGCGGCTGTCGCCGCGTCGTGCGCGCGCCACCAGGCTTCGGTGCGCACGTCCTCGGCGCGCATCGCGGCGGCGGCGTCGGTGCCGTACTGCGCGACGGCGTCCACGCGGGCCGCGTAGTCGCCGAATGGGCGCAGCGATTCGGCGCCGATCCAGCTCTGGATCGTCGTGCCGCCCCAGCTGGCGTTGATGAAGCCGACCGGCACCTTGTAGCTGGCCTGCAGCGAGCGCGCCATGTAATAGCAGACGGCGGAGGCATCGCCCACCGTTTCCGCCTTCACCGGCGTCCACGCGACCGGGCCTTTCAGCTCGTCCTGCGGCGTCGCCGCGCTGTTCTTCTGCACGTTCAGGAAGCGCAGGCTGTCGTTCGGTGGCCCGTACGTGGGGGCCAGGGCATTGGTCGACGCGCGCTGGAGGAATTCCATGTTCGACTGGCCGGAGCACAGGTAGACGTCGCCGACGAGGATGTCGGCGCGGCTGACCGCCTGCCCGTCCGACGTGACCTTCAGCGTGTACGGCCCGCCGGCGGGCTGCGGCGGCAGCTGGATCTTCCACTTGCCGTGCGCGTCCGCGCTGCCGCTCGCCGTCTGCCCGCCCAGCGTGACGGTGAGCTTGCGGCCGGCGTCGGCCGTACCCCACACGGCGATGGGCTGGTCGCGCTGCAGCACCGCGTGGTCGGAAAAGATGCGGGCCAGGCCGAGTTCGGCGGCCTGGGCAGGCAGGCTCGTGCAGGCGGAGGCCAGTGCCAGCAGGGGCACGGCCAACCGTATTGTCTCTTTCATGATTCCTCGTTGGTATCGTTGGGCGCGTTAATGTTTGCGCATATCATTTTAATGTAATCGCAATGTTATACCAACGACGATGTTGCCGCATCTAGTGAAATATGCCAGTCCACGAGAAATTTTGCTCACAACCGTTCCCGGACGTGCGCGATGCCCTGGTCGTCGTAGACCGAATACACCGCCGCCAGCATGTCTTCCAGCTCGGGCGAGCGGTCCATGTGGCGCACGCTGAAGAAGATCGGCGACACGGCATGCCGGTCTTCGATCGGCCGGTACACGACATGCCGGTGGTGCATCCCCTGCACGCTGTCCGGGACGATGGCAATGCCCTGCCCGGCCGCGACGAGGCCCATCGCGATCTGCAGCTCGCGCACCTCGGTCACATGGTCCGGCACCAAATTCGCGTCGCGGAAGGCCGCCAGCACCTGGTCGGCAAAGCTCGGACGCGGCGCCTGCGGATAGACGAGCAGCGGCTCGTGGATCAGCTCCGTCAGGCGCAGGCCGCCTTCCTTTGCCGCCAGCCGGTGGCCGGGGAACAGCGCCACGACCATCGGCTCTTCACGCAACAGGATGCGGCGGATGCTCGCGTCCTCGCTCTTGATGCGGCCGAAGCCGACGTCGATGCGGCCCTCCTTCAGCGCCTTGAGCTGCTCCACTGTCGTCATCTCGTGCAGGGTCATGTCGACCTCGGGGTGGGCTTCGCGGTAGCGGCGGATGATGTCGGGCAGGAGGCCGTACAGCGTGGACGCGACGAAGCCGACGGACAGCTTGCGTTCCAGCTTGCCCACGCGCTGCGTCATCGTACGCAGGTCGTGCACCTGGTCGAGCAGCGCCTTCGCATGCGCGTAAAAGAACGCGCCGGCCTCGGTCAGGCGCAGCGGCCGCGCGCCTTTTTCGATCAGCACCACGCCGAGATCCTCTTCCAGTTGCTGGATCTGCCGGCTCAGCGGCGGCTGGGCGATGTGCAGCCGTTCGGCGGCGCGCGTGAAGTTCCGCTCTTCCGCCACGGCCACGAAGTAACGCAAATGCCTCAGCTCCATCTCTATACCTATTAAGTATCGAGCTCATACCAAAACGGTGTTGGACGCCCGTCGTTGTGGGGAATATCGTGACATCACCTCAGCGAATTATACGCATCAAATATGATCCAAACCATCGACACGTTCCTGCTCGACGTCCCGACGATCCGGCCCCACAAGCTCTCGGTGGCGACGATGCACACGCAGACACTGGTCCTGGTCCGCATCCGCTGCGCCGACGGCATCCAGGGCTGGGGCGAAGCCACCACCATCGGTGGCCTGGCCTACGGCGAGGAAAGCCCGGAAAGCATCAAGGCGAATATCGACACCCATATCGCGCCGCTGCTGATCGGCATGGACGCTGCCCGGCCCGCGCAGGCGATGGCGAAGGTGCGCAAGGCCATCCAGGGCAACCGCTTCGCCAAGTGCGCGCTCGAGACGGCGCTGCTGGATGCGCAGGCGCGCCGGGTGAACGTGCCGCTGTCCGAACTGCTGGGCGGCCGCGTGCGCGACACGCTGCCGGTGGCCTGGACGCTGGCGAGCGGCGATACGGCGAAGGACATCGCGGAAGCGGAACACATGCTGGAGATCCGCCGCCACCGCATCTTCAAGCTGAAGATCGGCCTGCGCAGCGTGGACGCCGACGTGGCCCACGTGCTGGCGATCAAGCGCGCCGTGGGCGACCGCGCCAGCGTGCGCGTGGACGTCAACCAGGCGTGGAGCGAAACGGACGCGGTGCGCGGCATCGCGCAGCTGGAAGCGGGCGGCGTCGACCTGGTCGAGCAGCCGGTGCCGGCCCACCAGGGCGCCGCGCTGGCGCGCCTCGCACGCCGTTTCGACGTCGCCATCATGGCCGACGAGGCGTTGCACGGACCGGTCGACGCGCTGCAGCTGGCCCGCATCGACGCCGCCGACGTCTACGCCGTCAAGATCGCGCAGTCCGGCGGCCTGATGCCGGCGCTGGAAGTCGCATCCGTCGCCCGGCTGGCCGGCATCGGCCTGTACGGCGGCACGATGCTCGAAGGCGGCATCGGCACCGCGGCCAGCGCCCACGTCTTTGCGACGTTCGCCGACCTCGCGTGGGACACGGAATTGTTCGGTCCCCTGCTGCTGACGGAAGAAGTACTGCGCGAGCCGCTCGTGTACCGCGACTTCGAACTGCAGGTGCCGGTCCGCCCCGGGCTGGGCGTCGAGATCGACACCGACAAGCTGCGCGCCTTGCAGCGCAAATAAGGAGACCGCCATGCTCTTCCACGTACGAATGAACGTCAACCTGCCCGCATCGCTGGCCCCTGAAGAATCCGCAACGCTCAGGCAGGCCGAAAAAGACCTCGCCCAGCGCCTGCAGCGGGAGGGCAAATGGCGCCATCTGTGGCGCATCGCCGGCCAGTACGCCAACGTCAGCATCTTCGACGTCGACAGCGTCGACGAGCTGCACGCGCTGCTGACGGCCCTGCCCCTGTTCCCCCACATGCAGATCGACGTGATGCCGCTGTGCCGCCATCCCTCCTCGATCGCTGCCTGCGACCGTTGAACATCCACCACCACAAAGGAGACAGACATGAATCACGCAGACATCGAACGCCTAGCCAGGAGCTGGGTCGTGGACGCCGCCGACCGCCCCGCCGACCCGCGCGTGCAGCAGGTCGTGCTGCGCCTGCTGGGCGACCTGTGCAAGGCGATCGAAGACCTCGACATCACCCCGACCGAATTCTGGCACGGCGTGTCGTACATGGCGGCCGCCGGTGCCGCGGGCGAACTGGGCCTGCTGGCCGCGGGCCTGGGCCTGGAACGCTTCCTCGACATCCGCGCCGACGACGCCGAACAACAGGCCGGGCTGGCCGGCGGCACGCCGCGCACCATCGAAGGCCCGCTGTACGTGGCCGGCGCGCCGGCAAGCGTCGGTTTCGCCCGCCTGGACGACGGTACGGAGGCCGACCGCGGCGACGTCCTGTTCATGCAGGGTACCGTGTTCGACGAGGATGGCAAGCCGGTGCCGGGCGCGAAGGTCGAGGTGTGGCATGCGAACCTGCTGGGCAACTACTCGTTCTTCGACCCGACTCAGTCGCCGTTCAACCTGCGCCGCACCATCGTCACCGACGAGCATGGCCGCTACCAGTTCCGCTCGATCATCCCGGTCGGCTACGGTTGCCCGCCGGACGGCACGACGCAGCAACTCCTTGATCTGCTGGGCCGGCACGGGCAGCGTCCGGCGCACATCCACTTTTTCGTGAGCGCGCCCGGGCACCGCAAGCTGACCACGCAGATCAACATCGACGGCGACGAGTACCTGTGGGACGACTTCGCATTCGCCAGCCGCCCGGGCCTGGTGCCGCCCGTGCAGCGCATCGATGACCCGGCCCGGATCGACGCGAAGCGCCTGGACAAACCGTTCGCCTCGATCGACTTCGACTTCCACCTGTACCGCGACACCGACGCCGCCCCGACCACGCTGGTCGACCGCCCCCGCGCCGCCGCCTGAGGAGCCGCCATGATTCCGATCGTTCCCGTCGACGCGTTCAGGCCCAAGTCCCTGGACGACTACCTGGTCGAGGATGCCGCCACCGGCGACCATCGCCTGCATCGCAGCGCCTTCACGGACGAAGCCCTGTTCGATCTCGAGATGCGGCACATCTTCGAGGGCAACTGGATCTACCTCGCGCACGAGAGCCAGGTCGCCAACGTCAACGACTATTACACGACGCACATCGGCCGCCAGCCGGTGTTCATCGCCCGCAACCGCAACGGCGAGCTGAATGCGTTCATCAACGCCTGCAGCCACCGCGGCGCCCAGTTGTGCCGCCACAAGCGCGGCAACAAGGCGACGTACACCTGTCCGTTCCACGGCTGGACCTTCAACAACGGCGGCAAGCTGCTGAAGGTGAAGGATCCGGAATCCGCCGGCTACCCGGAGTGCTTCAACAGGGAAGGCTCGCACGACCTGAAAAAGCTGGCGCGCTTCGGCAGCTACAAGGGCTTCCTGTTCGGCAGCCTGAATCCGGACGTGGCGCCGCTGGACGAATTCCTCGGCGAGGCCGGCAAGATCATCGACATGATCGTCAACCAGTCGCCCGAAGGCCTGGAAGTGCTGCGCGGGTCGTCGATCTACACGTTCGACGGCAACTGGAAACTGCAGGCCGAGAACGGCGCCGACGGCTACCACGTGACGGCCGTGCACTGGAACTATGCGGCCACGACCAACCGCAGGAAGCAGGAGGATGCTACCGGCGAGGACAGGATCCGCGCGATGGATGCGGGCAACTGGGGGCGCCAGGGCGGCGGGTTCCATGCGTTCGAACACGGCCATATCCTGCTGTGGTCGCAGTGGGCGAATCCGGAAGACCGGCCGAACTTCGCGCGCCATGCGGAGTATGTCGAGAAGTACGGCCGCGCGACGGCCGACTGGATGGTCGGACGCTCGCGCAACCTGTGCCTGTACCCGAACGTCTACCTGATGGACCAGTTCAGTTCCCAGATCCGCGTGCTGCGCCCGCTGGCCGTGGACAAGACCGAGGTAACGATCTACTGCATCGCGCCGAAAGGCGAATCGGCCGAGGCACGCGCCCACCGCATCCGCCAGTACGAGGATTTCTTCAACGTCAGCGGCATGGCGACGCCGGACGACCTGGAAGAATTCCGCGCCTGCCAGCAGGGCTACAACGGCGCCGCGATGCAGTGGAACGACATGTGCCGCGGCGCGACACACTGGATCCAGGGCGCGGACGATGCGGCGACGGACATCGGCCTCGCGCCCCTGATGAGCGGCGTGCGCACGGAGGACGAGGGCCTGTACACGATCCAGCACCGCTACTGGCTGGACGTGATGAAGAAGGCGTTCGAGGCACAGGGAGACGCGAAATGAGCGCGCTGACCATGCACGACATCGAGGCCTTCCTGTACCGCGAAGCGCGCCTGCTCGACGACGAGCAGTGGGACGACTGGCTGCAGTGCTATGCGCCGGAAGCGCGCTTCTGGATGCCGTCATGGGACGACGACGGCCGGCTCGTGGAAGACCCGGAACGCGAAATCTCGCTGATCTTCTACCCGGACCGCCAGGGCCTGGAAGACCGCGTCTTCCGCATCAAGACCGAACGTTCCAGCGCGACGATTCCCGACACCCGCACGAGCCATAACATCGCCAACGTGGAACTGGAACAGGTCGACGGCAGCCGCCACACGGTGCGCTTCAACTGGCACACGCTGAGCCACCGCTACCACACGACCCACAGCTATTTCGGCATGTCGCGCTACGTGATCGATTTTTCCGGTCGCGCAGCGCGGATCCTGGACAAATACGTCGTCCTGAAGAACGACTACATCAGCCAGGTCATCGACATCTATCACATCTGAAACAGGAGACGGCCATGCCTCACACGATCGCGCTGCAGTTCGAAGACGGCGTCACGCGCTTCATCGGCTGCAACCCCAACGAAAAACTGTCCGACGCGGCCTATCGCCAGAAGGTCAATATCCCCCTCGATTGCCGCGACGGCGCCTGCGGCACCTGCCGCGGGCTGTGCGAATCCGGCACGTACGACATGCCGCCGGACAGCTACATCGAGGACGCGCTCGAGGCAAAGGACGCCGCATCCGGCCACGTGCTGGCCTGCCAGATGCGTCCCACGTCGGACTGCGTCGTGCGCATCCCGGCCACGTCCGCCGCCTGCAGGACGGGCGTGGCCGACTTCCCCGCCAAGGTCGCCTCGGTGACGCAGTTGTCGCCGTCGACGATCCGTCTTGCGGTGACGCTCGACCATCCCGACCAGCTGGACTTCCTGCCCGGCCAGTACGTGAACGTGACCGTGCCGGGCACGGACCAGACCCGTTCGTACTCGTTCAGCTCCGCGCCGGGTGCGCCGGACGCCAGCTTCGTGGTGCGCAACGTGCCGGATGGCCTGATGAGCACGTGGCTGACGGGCCAGGCGCGGCCCGGGCAACCCCTGTCGTTCTCCGGTCCGTACGGCAGCTTCTATCTGCGGCCCGTGATGCGCCCGGTGCTGATGCTGGCCGGCGGCACCGGCATCGCGCCGTTCCTGTCCATGCTCGACGTGCTGGCGGCGAAAGGCTTCCCGCATCCGGTACGACTCGTGTATGCCGTGACCAACGATCACGACCTCGCCGGCCTGGAGCAGCTGGACCGCATCGCCGCCGTCCATCCGCAATTCGAGTACGTGACGTGCGTGGCGGCCGAGGGAAGCCACCATCCCCGCAAGGGTTACGCCACCGCCCACGTGGAACCTGGCTGGATGAACGGCGGCGATGTGGACGTCTACCTGTGCGGTCCGGTACCGATGGTCGACGCCGTGCGCGGCTGGCTGGAGAACACGGGCATCCGGCCCCACGCGTTCCATTTCGAGAAGTTCTCGGCCACGAGCACCGCCGGAGGTGCCGCATGATCCATCCGGACCGCTTCGGCGGGCAGGTGATGGTCGTCACCGGCGCCGCCCAGGGCATCGGGCGCGGCGTCGCTCTCGCGGCCGCCCGCGAGGGCGCGCGGCTGGTATTGGCCGACCGCTCGCCGCTCGTGCACGAGGTGGCGCAGGAAGCACGCGCCGCCGGCGCGCAGGCCGTCGTCTGCGAAGTCGACCTGGAGACGTGGACCGGTGCGCGCGCGCTCGCCGAACGGGCGCTGGCGGACTGCGGCCGCATCGACATCCTCGTCAACAACGTCGGCGGCACCATCTGGGCCAAACCGTACGAAGAGTACGAGGAAGCCCAGATCGAGGCCGAGATCCGCCGCTCGCTGTTTCCCACGCTGTGGTGCTGCCGCGCCGTGCTGCCGGCGATGATCGCGGCGCGCGCGGGCAGCATCGTCAACGTGTCGTCGGTGGCCACGCGCGGCATCTACCGCGTCCCCTATTCGGCGGCGAAAGGCGGCGTCAATGCGCTGACGGCGAGCCTGGCGATGGAACACGCGCAGGACGGCATCCGCGTCAACGCCGTGGCGACGGGCGGGACGGAAGCGCCGCCGCGCAGGGTGCAGCGCAACCCGGACCCGCCGAGCGCACGGGAACAGGCCTGGTACCAGGGCATCGTCGACCAGACCACGGCATCGAGCCTGATGCACCGCTACGGCACCATCGCCGAACAGGTGGCCGCGATCCTGTTCCTCGCGTCCAGCGAAGCGTCGTACGTCACCGGCACCGTGCTGCCCGTGGGCGGCGGCGACCAGGGGTGATGTCATGCACCTCATTCAGGTGGATGACGTGCGCCTGCATGTGCGCACCGACGGCGATCCGGCCGGGCCCTGCATCGTGCTGTCGAATTCCCTCGGCACCGATCTCTCCATGTGGAACGCGCAGGCTGCCGCCCTCGCCCGCGACTTTCACGTCGTGCGCTACGACACGCGCGGCCACGGGCGTTCGACACTGGGCACGGCCGCCGTCACGCTGGAGCGCCTGGGCCGCGATGTCGTCGGCCTGCTCGATGCACTGGCGATCCCGCACGCACGCTTCTGCGGCATCTCGATGGGCGGGCTGACCGGGCAATGGCTGGGCATCCACGCGCCGCACCGGTTCGATGGCCTCGTACTGGCCAACACGGCGGCGCGGATCGGCACCGCCGAGGGCTGGCGCGCGCGCGCCGCGCGGGTCAGGCGCGAAGGCATGGACGGCGTTGCCGACGGCGCCGCCGCGCGCTGGTTCACGGACGGCTTCATCGCGCGCGAACAGCATGTCGTAGAGCGCATGATCGGACGCCTGCGCGAGCAGTCGCCCGCGGGCTATGCGGCGTGTTGCGACGCGCTGGCGCAGGCCGACCTGCGCGCCGCACTGGGTACGATCGCCGTGCCGACACTAATCGTCGCCGGTGCGGCGGATCCGGTGACCACCGTCGCCGACGCCGTCTGGATGCGGGAGCGGATCCGCGGGGCGAGCGTCGTCACCCTGGCCGCCTCGCACATCTCGAACATCGAAGCCGAAGCCTCGTTCACGAGCGCCGTGCGGGCGCTTTGCACCAATTGAGCCCATGCGGTGCAACAACGAGTTATTTCACGCTGTTGTATCTACGCAAATATTACCTCATGCGCTGGACGAAAATATTGCCTCTCGGATATATTGCCGCCTCAACAATTAGATGAGGTTTTTGAAATGAAACGCATTATCCTGGCAGCTATCGCAACCATCGCATGCAACCTGGCCCTGGCCGCCGAACCGGGCGCCTACGTGAGCGCCAGCGTGGGCTCGGCCGAGCAGAAACTCGCATTCGACGGTTTCGACATCTCCAAGAGCGACACCGCCTTCCAGGTCGCCACCGGCTATCGCTACAACGAGAACTTCGGTGTCGAACTGGGCTACACCAACCTGGGCAAGGCCGAACTCTCGTCGCAAGGCGATTCGGTGTCGTCCAAGCCGCAAGCAGTGCACCTGGCCGTTACCGGCAGCTATAACCTGACCCCGGAATTCGCCTTCACCGGCAAGCTGGGCGCGGCTCACACCCGCACCAGGCTGACGGCCAGGAGCGGCACCATGTCGGAGTCGGACACGGAATCGGAAAACAGCCTGATGGTCGGCATCGGCATGAGCTACAAGGTCGCGCCGGGCGTCGACGTGATCGCCGAGTACCAGGACTTCGGCAAGATCGTCAAGGGTGACGGCGCCGACCTGAAGGCGCACGTCGTGTCGGTGGGCGTACGCTACAGCTTCTAAACCCGTGACGGCAGGTTGCCGACACGGCGCTCTTCGCAGCGCCGTGTCGCTGTCCCGCCTATTGTTTTTCAGCGGCGGTCAAACGGTGGTCCGCGACCGGTTCGACGACGCGGCCGCGGTCTCCCTGAGTCTGGCCAGGCTGCGCCGGCCGGCCGCCCGCCAGGTCGGCGCGCGGCGGCGCGGCCAGCAGATGGGGACCGATCTCGCGCACCGATTTCACGCCGGTCAGCACCATATTGGTCCGCAGGTCCTTGGCCATGATGTCCAGCAGTTTTTCCACGCCGGCCTGGCCCATGGTCGCCAGCGCGTAGACGAACGCGCGGCCGAGGAGGACGCCATCGGCACCCAGGGCCAGCATGCGGAACACGTCGGTACCGGTGCGCACGCCGCCGTCGGCGAAGATGGTCATCCTGCCCTTCACCGCGTCGGCAATGTCCGGCAAGGCCTGCGCCGTCGAGATCGCCCCGTCGAGCTGGCGCCCGCCATGGTTCGACACGACGATACCGTCCGCACCGAAGGCGAGCGCGTCGCGCGCATCGCCGGCATCGAGGATGCCCTTGATGACCAGCTTGCCCTTCCACTCGTCGCGGATCCATTGCAAGTCATGCCAGGCGATGGCCGGATCGAAGTTGGCGCCGAGCCAGCCGATATAGTCTTCCAGGCCGGTGACCTCGCCGCGATACGCCGAGATGTTGCCGAGATCGTGAGGACGGCCGAGCAGGCCGACATCCCAGGCCCAGCGCGGATGCAGCATCGCCTGCACGATGCGCCGCAACGACGCATTCGGCCCGCTCATGCCGCTGTGGGCATCGCGATACCGTGCCCCCGGCACCGGCATGTCGACCGTGAACACGAGGTTCGTCGCGCCGAGTTCGCGCGCACGTTGCATCACGTCGCGCATGAAGGCGCGGTCCTTCAGCACGTAGAGCTGGAACCAGATCGGCTTCGATGCGGCCGCCGCGACCTCGGACAGCGGGCACACCGACACAGTCGACTGGATGAACGGGATATTGCGCCGGTCGGCCGCGCGCACCGCCTGGACTTCGCCGCGGCGCGCGTACATGCCGGTCAGGCCGACGGGCGCCAGTGCGATCGGCAGGTCGTAGTGCTGGCCGAACCAGTCGGCGCCCAGGTCGAGCTGTTCGGCACCGCGCAGCACGCGCTGGCGCAGCCTGACCGATTGCAGCTCGCTCACGTTGGCACGCAGGGTCTCCTCGGCGCCTGCACCGCCGTCGAGATAGTGGAACAGGAAAGGCGGCAGCTTGCGGCGGGCCGCCTCGCGGAAATCGGTTGCGGATGAAATGATCATGGTTCGGATAAGTGACGAGATTCGCGGTACGGGACCGCATCAGGTCAGTGATGCTAGCACGACCGCGGCCTCGCCTACGAGCGCGATGCGCCCGGCAACTGCGCTACGATGAACCAGGACCGGCCGTGCGCGGGCCATGGAACAGCGTCGAGGGCAGGTGCGGCTCGACCATCGGGCGCCCGTCCATGGCGCGGCCGGGATTGTTGCCGCCCAGCGGGAACGGCAGGTCAAGATGCGTCCAGGTGGCGCCGCGATCGCTGGAAGCAAAGATGCGGCCGTTGGCCACGAACGTGTACTTGCCGGTGGCAATGTAGATGGGCTGGTCGTTGTTCGGATCGAGGAGGATGCTTTCGATGCCGCGGAATCTGCTCTGCGCGGCGCTCGCACCGATTCCGCCGGCGATCGGTGTCCAGCTCATCGTGATCGGGTCCCAGCGGTAGGCGCCGCCGATGTCGGTACGTGCGTACAGGACGTTCGCCGACGTCGGATGGAAGGCAAGGCCCGTGACGGATCCCTCGCCGCCCCGCTTGATGTTGCTCCAGGTGGTCGGCGGCGGCGTTGGTGTCGGAGCGGGCACGCCTGCACTCGCAAGCGATCCTCCACCGGCGCCGCAACCGGCCAGCACGATCATGGCCACGAGTACGGCTGAGCGAAATGCCCGGGCATTCCGCGCCGGCGATTGCGTCAGGGTGCTCATTCGCATTTTGCTAACCATGTTTGGCGTCGAAACCTCGTGCCAAGATATGCGCCCTGTCTACGTTACTCTAACGTTTATTGCGCAAATTCCCGTCGTGTGCAGAAATTGCTATGAAATTCGGTCGCTTGTCTTAGCGGTCAGTCGGCGGCAGATGACCGCTGTCCGGATCGCAGCGGACTTTGGACCATACGCATTCGCCACAACCTGACCCCACGGCGGACGAAAGTCCCGAAGCTTCCCCGCCTTTCTACCCGACGACCATGCGACCCACACCTACCCTCCTCTCTGCATTCACCCCGACCGGCAAGCTGCGCGCCTCCATCAACCTCGGCAATCCTATCCTCGCCTGCCAGGGCGACGGCGGCGGCGCGCGCGGCGTGTCCGTCGACCTGGCGGGCGAACTCGCGCGGCGCCTCGGCGTGGACCTGGAACTGGTCGTCGTGGACGCCGCCGGCAAGTCGGTCGACGTCGTCGCGTCGGAACAGGCGGACATCGGCTTCTTCGCCATCGATCCGGTGCGCGGCGCCAATATCGCGTTCAGCGCGGCCTATGTGCTGATCGAAGGCTGCTATCTCGTGAAGGACGGCTCGCCGATTCGCGCCAACGAGGACGTCGACCGGGACGCGCACCGGGTCGTCGTCGGCAAGGGCAGCGCCTACGACCTGTTCCTGACGCGGCATTTGCAACACGCGCGGATCGAGCGCTCGCCGACGTCGCCCGCCGTGGTCGACACGTTCCTGGAACTCGGCGCCGACGTCGCGGCGGGCGTGAAGCAGCAACTGGAAGCGGATGCGCGGCGCCTGGGCGGCCTGCGCCTGCTCGACGGCCGCTTCATGGTCATCCAGCAGGCGATAGGGGTGCCGAGATCGCGCGGCGCGGAAGCAGCGGCATTCCTGGCGGCATTCGTCGAAGAGATGAAAGCGGGCGGGTTCGTGGCCGACGCGCTTGCACGCCACGGCATCGAGGGCGCGTCGGTCGCGCCAGGCGCGGCCGGGTAAGGGACGGCTGCGCCGGCGATCACATGGCGTGACGGTTCATACAGACGGTCCCGCAGGATCCTGTTCGCCCGGTTGAGTCGCGAGGGCCCGGAACGCCTTGGGTGTACAGCCGTACTCTTCCTTGTCATGGCCGGGTCCGGCAGCCAGCCCACGCTGATCTGCGGTTTTGCCGTCGCGTTGTACTTACGCAACGCGGCGGCGGCCACCGAGGCCGCTGCACCGTCCTGAACCACCGTCAAGGAGCGGTGTGGAGAGAAACCGAGAGGCGAGGACGTGAGTCGAACACGTCTGAACGGCTTTGCAAGCCGTCGCATAACCGCTTTGCTACCTCGCCGTGGATGATCTTATGTCGGACGCCCGGGCTGCGAACTGTGCCGCATCAAGCGATCCAACTCACGAGTGCGGCACTCCAATGCCGGTTTCTGGTCAAATATACACCCGGCCCTGCTTCGGAGGCAACATGAACGTCCTGTCCAATATCCCGCCCAGTGAACAACGGCGCGAAGCCAGTACCTGGCAGGGTGGCGCGCGGCCCCGGTATCCCGAGGCCAGCGTCGAGCATGCCCATATCGACCTCGCGCTGAATGCCGCACTGGGACGCCTCACCGGCTACGTGTCGCCGGCCGCCCTGGCCAGCGCCTGGCAGGACTGGGCCAATCACCTGCTGCTGTCGCCCGCCAAGCAGATGGAACTGGGCGTCCAGGCCATCAGCAACGTGCAGCGCTGGCTGCAGTACAGTACCAGCGCCATGTTCGGCACGGCCGCCGAGCCCGTGCAGCCGCTGGCGCAGGACAAGCGCTTCAACGATCCGCTGTGGCATGCCTGGCCCTGGAACCAGATGAGCCAGGGCTTCCTGCTCACGCAGCAATGGTGGCACCGGGCCACCTCGGGCGTGCGCGGCGTGTCTTCGCACCACAGCGACGTGGTCACCTTCATCACGCGCCAGTTGCTGGACGGTGTCGCGCCACCGAACTTCGTCGCCACCAATCCCGTCGCGCAGCAGGTCACGCTCGCCAGCGGCGGCCAGAACCTGGTGCACGGGCTGCTCCGCGCCGGCACCGACCTGCGCCGCACGCTGGCGGGCACCTCGGCGCCCGTCAGCTACCTGCCCGGACGGGATGTCGCCGTTACGCCCGGCAAGGTTGTCCTGGAAAACCACCTGATCGAGCTGCTACGCTACGATCCCGTCACGCCACAGGTGCATGCCGTGCCACTGCTGATCGTGCCGGCCTGGATCATGAAGTACTACATCCTCGACCTCTCCCCGCACAACTCGCTCGTGCGCTACCTCGTCGAGCATGGCCATACGGTCTACATGATCTCGTGGAAGAATCCGCAGGCGGACGACCGCGACCTGTCGCTGGACGACTACCGCCGCCTTGGCGTGATGGCCGCGCTGGATGCGGTCGTGCGGGAGACCGGCGCGCCCCAGGTCAATGCCTGTGGCTATTGCCTGGGAGGCACGCTGCTGGCGATCGCGGCCGCGGCCATGGCGCGCGACGGCGACGAGCGGCTCGCCAGCATGACGTTGCTGGCGGGGCAGGTCGATTTCACGGAACCGGGTGAGTTGTCCCTGTTCATCGACGAAAGCCAGGTCAGCTTCCTGGAAGCCGTCATGTGGCAGCAGGGCTATCTCGACACGCGCCAGATGGCCGGCGCCTTCCAGCTGCTGCGCTCGAACGACCTGATCTGGTCGCGGCGCGTGCGCCACTACCTGCTCGACATCCCGGACCACGACAACGACCTCGCATCATGGAACGCGGACGCCACCCGCATGCCCTTCCGCATGCATTCGCAATACCTGCGCAACCTGTTCCTGAAGAATAGCCTGGCGAGCGCGCGCCTTGTCGTCGACGGCCGGCCCGTGTCGCTGACCGACATCCACATCCCCATCTTTGCGGTGGGCACGATGACGGACCACGTGGCGCCGTGGCGCTCGGTCTACAAGATCATTCCGCTCAGCGATACGTCCGTGACATTTCTGCTGACGACGGGCGGCCACAATGCCGGCGTCGTCTCACCGCCGGGCAAGCCGGGCCGCAGCTACCAGGTGAGCACGCACGAGCACGACGGGCCGTACATCGATCCCGATACCTGGCAGGCCGAAACCCGCCAGCGCGAAGGCAGCTGGTGGCCGGCCTGGGAGCACTGGCTGGCGCGCCAGGCCGGGGCGTGCGTGGATCCTCCTCCTCCGCCGCGCAGCCTGCGCGACGCGCCCGGCAACTATGTGCTGCAGCCATGAGCGCGGACAAGCTTGCGCCGGCAGTACTAGGCCCCCAGCGCCAGCAGCGCCTCCAGCACGGCGTGATCTGTCGTCCGGTTCAACAGCCGGACCGCATCCGCCGGCGTGACGAGGTGCACGGCCTGTGATTCCCACCCCATGTTGGCCGGGTGGCCGCCGATGCGCCGCGCCACGTAGAAGCGCGTGTAGGTCTGCGTGCGGCTGAAGTCCCCGAGCCACGCCGTCGGCTCCACGAGCAGGCCCGACTCTTCCCAGACTTCGCGGATGGCGGTTGCCTGCAGCGCCACGCCGGGTTCCACGCGGCCCTTCGGGAATGTCGTCGCATAGCCGCCGAACCCGTTCGACGGCGCGACGAGCCATATCCTGCCGTCCGGCTCGCGCACGACGGCACCGGCCGCGGCCCGCTTGCCGGGCGGGGGTTCGAAGGGCGGCTCGGCAACGCCGCCCTCCACAGCCACGCGCCGGCAGGCGGCCTCGACGTCCGCCGCCGTGCAGGTCACGAACGGTACGCCGTGCAGCACGTCCGCGCAGGCGCTGCCCGGCACGAACGTCACGCCGGCACGCGGGTCGGCCAAGCGTGCCAGGTTCGCTTCGCACGAGGGCGCGCGCAGGCGCACCCTGGCGCCGTGCTCGTCCGGGTGGGGGTGATAGGTCCAGGTGTCGTCCATGGCGATCGTGGTTGGTCGATAAGGTCAGCAGGAAAGCAGGAAAGCAGGAAAGCACGACGATTCTCGATGACAGGGACGGATTCTCAGGCTTGCCCAGCTACCCTTGTACAGCACGGGTCCGGTCGGCCCCGTCGGATCCGGCGAGCCGGACTTCGGCTCCAGGCTGATCGCCAGCAGGGCGACGTCCGGATCGATGGCGCGCGCGTCGAGCGCCAGATCGGTGCTGCGGTTGCCGGGCAGGATGCCGAGCGACCGGGGTTTGCCGGTACGGGTGATCGCCCACAGTTGCAGGGTGCGGTCGGTGGGCACGTGGACTTCTTCGGCCACGCGCACATCGAGCCGGCCGCGTGAGGTGTCGGCCGTGACGACGAGCGCCGTGTGCGATTGCGCGTCGGACAGGGCCGCGATCTGGTGCGGCTGCGGCGCGATGTCCGGCATCGTCTTGCTGACGGCGAGCACGAGCCAGGCCGCGCACGCACCCACGGCCAGCACGCCCCACGGACGGGCCACGTCGCTATGCCAGAACTGCCACCACGGCGCGCGCGRCGCGATGGCGGCGGGGTCGAGCCGGCGCTCGATGGCGGTCCATACACGCGCAGGCGGCATCCTGGGCAGGTCCAGCTCGGCCAGCGCCGCCAGCCGCTCCTGCCAGCCGGCAACAACGTCGCGCAGCGCCGGATCGTCGCGCAGCCACGTCTCGAAACGGCGCCGTGCTCCACCGCGCAGCGTGCCCAGCGCGTATTCGGCCGCGAGCCTGTCGCGTAACGTGGAGGAGTCGCGCAGCGCGGGAAAATCGCGCAGGATCATGGCGCCTCCCGCTGCCCCAGGCAGTCGCGCAGGCGGACGAGGCCACGCCGGATCCATGTCTTGACAGTACCGACCGGCAGATCGAGGCGCTCCGCCACTTCGCCGTGCGACAAACCGTGCAGATACGCCATGCCGATCGCCTGGCGCTGGCGGCTCGCCAGCGTCTCCATGCAGCGGGCCAGCGCCCGGGCATCGCGCGACAGCTGCGCCGGGTCGGTCGGTCCGGAGGACGGGTCGGCCAGGCCGTCGGYCGCCTCGATGTCCAGGTCGCCGTCGCCCGCGGCCGCATGCGTGCGGCGCCGGATGTGCAGCGCCTTGTTGCGCACGATCGTCACCATCCATGTGAGAGGAGGCGCCACGTGCATCTGGTAGCCGGGTGCCGCATGCCAGATCGACACGAAGGTATCGCGCAGGGCTTCCTCCGCCAGGTCTTCCCTGTGCAGCACGCGCAGCGCAAAACCGAACAGTTGTGCGGACGTGACGTCATACAATGTGCGCAACGCATGTCGGTCCTGCATGGCCACGGCGGCGAGCAGACGGTACAGCTGATCGTCCTGGTCGGTGTGCGGGATCACGGCGCCCCCATCATTGACTTAATGCAAACATTGTAACGTGACAATGCCATGACAGGGAACCTGTTACACATTGCGCGCCCGACTGCAACGGATCCCGCGCAGCCGGACGGCTAAGCGGTTGCCGTCCTGAGCGACTTTACCAGTTTTACCCGTTTGATCTCGCCCACGATGAAGACATAGCTGAAGATCGTGACGGCCGCGTTCGCGCCCACATAGACGAGCGCGCCGGCGAACGATCCGGTTCCCTGCAGGATGTAGCCGATGACGATCGGCGTCGTGATGCCGGCGATGTTGCCGAAAGTGTTGAACAATGCACCCGACAGGCCGCCCGCTTCCTTCGGCGACGTGTCGGCCACGACGGCCCAGCCCAGCGCGCCGACGCCCTTGCCGAAGAACGCCAACGCCATCACGGCGACGACGAACATATCGCCCTCGATGTAATTACAGGCGATCATGCTCATCGACAGCAGCATGCCCGCCACGATCGGCACCTTGCGCGACAGCGACAGCGAGAAACCGGCCTTCGCGAGGCGGTCGGAGATGGCGCCGCCGCACACGCCGCCGAGGAAGCCGGCGATGGCGGGCAGCGACGCGACGAAGCCCGCCTTCAGGATCGTCATGTGGCGTTCCTGCACGAGGTAGACGGGAAACCACGTGAGGAAGAAATACGTCAGCGTATTGATGCAATATTGGCCGATGTAGACGCCCAGCAGCATACGGTTGCCCAGCAACTCCTTGACGCAGGCGAGGGTGTCGACGGCGCGCGGCTGGGCATGACGTTTGGCGCCGTCGAGGTCGACGAGCGCCCCACCCTCCTCGATGTATTTCAGTTCGCCGGCGCTGACGGACGGATGGTCTTTCGGACCGTGGATGACCTTCAGCCACACGAAGGCCAGCGCGATCCCGAGTCCGCCCATCACGACGAACACGCTCTGCCAGCCGAACGCGTGCACCAGCCAGCCCATCAGCGGCGCGAACAGCACGGTCGCGAAATACTGGGCCGAGTTGAACAGCGCGGACGCGAGTCCCCGCTCGTGCGTGGGGAACCACGCCGACGTGATGCGGCTGTTGCCCGGGAACGAAGGCGCCTCGGCCGCGCCGACGAGGAAGCGCAGCACGAACAACGCGCCCACGGCGGTGGCGCCCGTCAGGAAGCCGACGGCCCCCGTCAGCATCGTGAACAGCGACCACAGGAAGATGCTGAAGAAATAGGTGATCTTCGACCCGAACCGGTCGAGCAGCCAGCCGCCGGGCAACTGGGCCGCGACATAAGCCCAGGCGAACGCGGAAAAGACGAAGCCCATCTCGACGGGCGAGAGGCCGAGTGCCTTGCGGATCTCGGGGCCGGCGATCGAGATCGAGGCCCGGTCCGCGTAATTGATCGTCGTGACGATGAACAGGATGGTCAGAATGGTCCAGCGCGTGCGCGACGCGAGTTTCGTCGCGGCGGCCGGCATGGCGGCGGTCGTTGTGTGCTCCATGGTCCCTCCAGAGATTGGTGTGCGCCAGGTCAGAACGCCTGGCGGATGCCCAGGTTGTAGCCGGTGTTGCCCGTACCCGGCTCCGTGTTGTTGGCGACCGTATAGCCGGCGCCGTTCTTGTTATGGATATGTGCGTACGCGGCATACAGGCCGGTGTGTTTCGACAGCGCGTACAGGTAGCCGATGCCCCATCCGGTGGCGTCCTGATTAAACTGCGTGCGGTCGTCCTTGTGCTGGGTCGAGAACATCAACGTGCCCGGCCCCACCGGCGCCGTGAAGCCGAGCAGGAGCTCGCGGCCGTCCGTCGACGGCGTCGGCTTCGCGCCGCCGTACGGATTGTTGGCATTGGCGAGCAGGGCACTGTTATAGCCCCGATCGATGCCGTAGGCGCCGTACAGCCTGACCCATTTGAAGTCGTAGTTCGCGCCGAGCAGCAGATTGCGGCCCAGGTCGTGGCTGACGCCGGTCGCCGCCACGTCCGTGTTCTTGCTGTTGTACGCGAGACGCAGGCGCAGCGCGCCGCGGGTGACGTCGAGCGCGCCACCGAACTGGCGCCCCGCCGACAATGCCGACTGCTCGCCCGCGCTGTACGCCAGTTCAGCGTGGGCGCCGGCCACCGTCGGCGACGTGACCATGATCGTATTGCTGGTGCGGACGTTCGTGCCGTTATCGGGGAACAGGTTCTTTGCCGTGCCCGCGTAGCCCGTGCCGAACGGGTCGGCCACGGACGTCAGCGTAAGGTGGTAAGGCGTGTACTGGCGGCCGAAGGCGACGGTGCCGGCCCGCGTCTTCAGGCCCACGAACGCCTGGCGGTTGAAGATCGTGTTCGCGGCATCCAGTTCGCCCGTGTCGATCTTCGCGCCGGTCTCGAGCGTGAAGAAGGCCGTCATGCCGTCGCCCAGGTCCTCGCTGCCACGGAAGCCGAGGCGCGAGGCGGAGGCTGCGCCACTCGTGACTTTCGTGACGTGGCCGCCGCTGCCGCCGCGTTCGCCGACCAGGGCGGCATCGACGATGCCGTAGACCGTGACGTTCGTCTGGGCGTGCGCGCCCGCGCCCGCGGCCAGGCCGAGGGCGATCCATACTGCTCGTTTCATGTGTCTCCTTGTTTGTTCTTGTGTTTGTGCGCGCGCGGTTCAGGTCACGGGGGCCGGGTTGAACAGCGCGAGCGCGTTATGCAGGCGCCAGTGCTCGGCCCACGTCTTCTTGCGGCCGCTCGCCACGTCGAGCAGGAAGTGAAACAATTCCCAGCCCACGTCCGCGATCGTCGCCTCGCCCGTCGCGATGCGGCCGGCGTTGATGTCCATGAGGTCGTGCCAGCGGCGCGCCAGGTCGTCGCGCGTCGCGACTTTCACCACCGGAACAAAGGCGAGCCCGTACGGCGTGCCGCGCCCCGTCGTGAACACGTGCATGTTCATGCCGGCGGCCAGTTGCAGGGTGCCGCAGATGAAATCGCTGGCCGGCGTGGCCGCGTAGATCAGGCCCTTCTGCTGCAATTTATCGCCCGGCGCCAGCACGCCGGCGATCGGCGCCGTCCCGGACTTGATGATCGATCCCATCGCCTTTTCCACGATGTTGGCGAGGCCGCCCTTCTTGTTGCCCGGCGTCGTGTTCGCGCTGCGGTCCACGCCGCCGCGCTTCAGGTAGTCGTCATACCACGCCATCTCGCGGATCATGGCCTGCGCCACGGCGTCGTCAAGCGCGCGCGCCGTCAGCTGGGCGATGCCGTCGCGGACTTCCGTCACTTCCGAAAACATGACGGCCGCGCCGGCCCGCACGAGCAGGTCGCTCGCGAAGCCGACGGCGGGGTTCGCCGTGACGCCGGAAAACGCATCGCTGCCGCCGCACTGCACGCCGACGACGAGTTCCGACGCCGGCACCGTCTCGCGCCGGCGCAGGTCCAGTTCGGCCAGGTGTTTGTCGGCCGAGCGCATGATGGATTCGATCATGTCGCCGAAGCCGACGTGGGCCGCATCCTGCAGGCAGACGGTGTCCGGTTCCTGCTGCGCGTTCTGAATCGGGATGGAACCCTGCGGGAACATGCGGGCCGGCTGCAGCTTCTCGCAGCCGAGGCTCACGAGCATCACGCGCCCGCCGAAGTTCGGGTTCTTCGCGATGTTGCGGAGCGTCCTGATCGGCACCTCGGCGCCGGGCGCGTCGATGGCGACCCCGCAGCCGTAGGTGTGCTCGATGGCGACGACGTCGTCCACGTTCGGGTAGGTCGGCAGCAGCTCTTTCCTGATCCGCTCGACGGCGAAGGCGACGACGCCCGACACGCATTGCACCGTCTCGCTGATGGCGAGGATGTTGCGCGTGCCGACCGAGCCGTCCGGGTTGCGATAGCCTTCGAACGTATAGCCTTCGAGCGGCGGCAGCGGCGCGCGGTCGCGGACGGGCTTCGGCAGGTCGTCGAGGCCGCGCGCGGCCGGCATGCCGACCAGCGATTCCTCGATCCACGTGCCGCGTGCGATGGCGGCCAGCGCATAGCCGATCGTCACGTCATAGCGCACGATCGCCTCACCCCGCGCGATGTCGACCAGCGCGACCTTGTGCCCTTCCGGCACACGCGTCCTCAATACCAGCCCGTCGGGAAAGACAGTGCCTTCCGGCAGGCCGCCGGTGTTGACGACGATGGCGACATTGTCGTTCTCGTGCATGCGGATGGTGCGGGGGGTAGTCATCGGCATCTCCTGTGTAACCCTTGCTTTTATATGATTGCGCAATCATTTCTGAATCAAAAAAGACCCGGTCGTTTTTCCAGGCTTCCGGCAGCGCGTCGGCACCGCCCGCGGACCAAAATGACACCGCAATCATTTTTATCCTAAAAATATGGCCGCTCAATGTCGGCCATGTTGTCTCCGCGCGGCGTGGGCAATGATCAAAACTGCCCCCGGCACCCGGCGTTTGGTATGATACCGCAATCATCCGTGAACGCAAGCGAAAATCGTCGCGGACCCGTCGCAACATCTTTCACACGGCACAGCGCATGACACAACCGGTCGAGTACGCAGAAGACAACCAGGACGCGGTCGAACGGCCGAAAAGCATCACGCTGAAGGACGTCGCCCGGCTGGCGGGGCTGTCCCCGATCACGGTGTCGCGTGCCCTGCACAACCCGCGGCTGGTGAAGCCGGACACGATCGCACGCGTGAAGGAAGCGGCGGCAGCGATCGGCTATATCCCGAACATGCTGGCCGGCAGCCTGACGACGAAGCGCAGCCAGCTCATCGCCGCCGTGGTGCCGCAGTTGTCGAACTCGATGTTCGCCGAGACGGTGCAAGGCCTGAACGACGAATTGTCGGCGCACGGGTACCAGCTGCTGCTGTCCGTATCGAATTATTCGCGCCAGAAGGAAGAAGACCTGCTGACGGCCATCCTGAGCCGCCAGCCCGACGGCATCGTCCTGACCGGCATCAACCACCACCCCGGCGTGCGCAAGAAGCTGCTGGCCACCGGCGTGCCCGTCGTGGAGACGTGGGACCTGACGCCCTCCCCCATCGACATCGTCATCGGCTTTTCGCAGGAACGGATCGGCGAAAAGGTCGCGCAATACCTGCTCGGCAAAGGCTATCGCCGCATCGCCTCGATCTGCGCCCGCGACGAGCGCGCGAACCGCCGCCGCCTGGCGCTGGAGGCGGCGCTGCAACAGCATGGCGTGGCGCCCGTCGCCACGCACATGGCGACGCCACCGACGGTGCTCAACCTGGGCCGCGAAGGCCTGCGCGCGATCCTGGCGGCGGGACACGCACCGGAAGTCGTCGTATGCAGCTCCGACGTGCTGGCACAGGGCGCCCTCATCGAGGCCGCCGCGCAAGGCATCGCCGTGCCGGAAACGCTCGGCATCATGGGTTTCGGCGACTTCGATTTCGCCGCGTTCACGCATCCGCCCATCTCGTCCATCCATATCGACAAGCGGGCCATCGGGGTGCTGGCGGCCCGGGCGCTGATTGCCAGGATCAATGGGGAACCGTTGCCCGAGCATGTGATCGACGTGGGGTTTCAACTCGTCGAGCGGGCGACGACGCAAAAAGTGAACTAAGCATTAAGTTGTACGATGACCTGTAGGGTGGACGGCAAGCCGTCCACCCTACCCAAAAATCTGCTTGCGGTGCCGCGGCTCTAGTTGTACGATGACTGACAAGTTAACCCAAACCCTCCCTCATCCACCATTGGAGCCCACATGAATCCGCAAGAACTCAAGCAAGTGATGTCGTCCGGCCTGCTGTCCTTCCCCATCACCGACTTCGACGCCGAAGGTAATTTCCGCCCGGGCACCTATGCCGAACGCCTCGAATGGCTCGCCCCGTACGGCGCCACCGCCCTGTTCGCGGCCGGCGGCACGGGCGAGTTCTTCTC
>NZ_JBFUDR010000046.1:0-28986 GCF_056404615.1 Massilia sp. P2_C2
TTGACGGGTCAATACATATCAGGGTGGGCACCCCTGTGCCCACGCGGGCGTTTGCGGTTCGCCGGCGTTCGCGTGGGCACGGGGTGCCCACCCTACCCGGACAGGGTCTTAGTTGGCGTACTGGATGCCGCGGGCACCACCGGCCATATACAGCCTGCCGTAGGTGTTCCAGTCACCCGCGATCGCGCCGATGCCGCCGAACTGGTGGTTATCGTCGTTGAAGCGGGTCCATGTGCCGCCGGCATTGTCGGAAGCCCAGATACCCCACTGGCCGTTGATCACGCCGACCACGTACACCGCAGCCGAGTACGGCGCGCCGACAGCGGCCTTGCCGAGCGTCACGAAGCTGGCGCCCTGCACGTCCGGATACGACCAGGTGTCGTGCGTGCCCCAGATCGATGCGAAGTTGTTGATCTTGGTCCAGGTAGCGCCAGAATCGGTCGAGTGGTACACGGTGTTGCCGTCCGCCAGCCAGATGTCGCCCTCGGCGTTCGGGTTTACCGTCATCGTGGTCACGCCGAACGGATTGGCGCGCAGGTTCGCGTTCACCGAGCCCTGGCTCAGCGTGAAGGTGTGGCCGCCATCGGTCGAGACGTAGACCTTGCCTGGCGTTCCCCACCATGCGCCGCCCGAATCGTAGGCGTAGACCTTGTTCGGGTTCTTGCGGTCCGCCGCCAGCTTGTAGCTGCGCGGGAAGCCGCTGACCGGCGACAGCGCGGGCAGGTTGGTCGCGGTCCAGTGCGCGCCGTTATCGGTGGTGTACGAAGGCACCGAATCGGCCGGCGCGAAGACGGCGTTGTTGCGTGAGGTGACGGCGATGTTCGACGCATTGGACGTATTCGATGCCGCGCCGGCCGGCAAGCTGGCGAACCTCGTCCACGTGTTGCCGCCGTCTCCGGACGAGAAGCCGAAGCCACCGCTGTGGTCGGATCCGGCGACGGCAATGTACTGGGAATCGGACCAGGCCATGTCAGCCGAGTTGCCGTTGCTCCAACCCGTCGCCGGGCCCTTGGTCGACTTCGTCGCGAGGTCGGTCTGGACCCACGTGCCGACGTCGCCCGCGCTGTTGATCAGCTTGTACGACGCGCCTGCCGGCGGCGTGACCATCGCCATGGTGACGGTTTCCTCGAGGTTGTTCACCTTCATGTTCCAGGATGGCGTCGCCGAGGAGGCGTTCGTGGTGTCCCAGATGCCGCCGCCGAACACGTACATGATGTGGTCGCGGTTGTTCGGGTCGATCTCGACGTCGTCGAGCCAGCCCCAGTACTCGTTGCCCGCCGGCGAATGCGGCGTCTGGGACACGATTTCGCGCCAGGTGGCGCCGTTGTCGTCGGACAGTTTCATCATGTGCTGGCCAGTCCAGTCGCCCCAGGTGCCGCTCACGGACAGCGCGATGCGGGTGGTCGCGCCGGTGCCGTAGACCGACACGCCGCCGTAACCGCCCCAGGTGGTGGCGGTGGTGTTGAGCTGGGTCCAGGTGTTGCCATGACTGTTGCCGCCAAACTTGTACAGGTAGCTTGTACCGCCGGCGCCGGGCCCGGCGTCCTTGTTGAACACGATGTAGTAATAGCCGTCCGCGGAGCGCACCATGTGCGGGATGTGGTACCCGACCACGTTGGACGGCACCGCGACCGGCGTCCAGTTGCTGCCGCCATTGCCGGTTACGTACAGGGTCGACGTCAGGCCCGCCGCGTTGGCGTAGTCCGGTGCGATGGCGGCATACTCGATCCAGGTCCCCCCAGTGCCGCCCGTCGTCGGCGCTTCGAACATGAGCTGCTCGACGCCGATCGCGCTGCTGGTCAAATGGGTCGTCGACAGCCCGCCCCGCTGGGTCCAGTTCTGCCCGCCGTCCCAGCTCGTGTACAGGCCGTCCTGGCGCGACGCGTACCACAGCCACTGTGGATTGTTCGGGTCGACCTTCAGGCGCTCGCCGATGGCCCGGCCGGCGTCGTTGCCTTTCACCTTGAAGGGCACGGGGTACGAGGTCCAGTTGGTGCCGCGGTCGTTCGAGACGTAGATGCGGCCGCTGCCGTCGCAGCCGGCCACCATGTAGAGCTTCTGGTCATTCTGGATATCGGTTGCCATGCTTTCGATGCAGTGGGCGCCCTGGCCGGCGCCGAAACCCACGCCGTCGGTGATCGGCGTCCACGACGACGCGGCCTGGTTCCAGCGATAGGCGCCGCCGACGTCCGTGCGGGCGTACAGGACGTTCGGGGAAGTCGGATGGTAGATCAGGCCGGTGACATAGCCGCCGCCGCCGAACTTCACGCTGTTCCAGGTCGTCCCCAGGGCCGCGAGAATGCGGGGGGTGTGGCCCGCGTCGGCCACGGGACCCGCGTCGGGTTTGCTGCCCGACCCGCCGCCGCAGGCCGCCAGAACGGCCGCGGCGCCGATCGAAAGTATGGCAATTCTGGTGCTGAATGCTTGCATACGTGTTTCCTCCAGAAAAATAAATGGTTGTGATATGTAATCCCCAGTGCTTTGCCTGGCGGTTACCGTCGACTGGATCGCACCGATCCGTCGTGTCGCCTTCTTTGAGCGATGGGCCATTCTGCGAGCGGCATCAGGCCTCGTTCAATTGCGAAGATCGTCAACGCGGCGAGGAAATCACGGAATATTTGGAGAGAATTGATTCTTGCTGGATAGAAACGAAAATGCACGCCGGGATGCTGTTCGAAGTCATACCGACTTTATCGATTGCTTGTGTCAGCGCAATTCGTGGATGGCGATACCGCCGTAGCCATCCCACGCGCCGAAATCCGCGTCCAGGCCGGGCAGCAGGCGCAGCAGACCTGCCTTGTCGTTGAGGAACGTCGTCGCGCTGCCGTCGATGGTGCGCGTGGATTGCAGGCGGTACAGGGAAGCGCCGGCGGCGGTGCTGGTCACCGGCTGGCGCAGCAGGGCCAGCACCCGGCGCCCGTTGACGTCGACGGCCTGCAAGTCACCCGTGCCGGCTTTCACGTAGCGGCGCTGGATTTCCGGCTCGATGGTGCCGGCTTCCAGCGCGATGCGCACCTGGCGGCCGTGGCTGGCCGCCCAGTCGAGGAAGGGGATGGCGAAGTCGACGATCTGGCTACGATCGGTCCGGTAGTCCATCACGGCGAGGGCGTCCGCGTGCGGCGCCAGCGCGTCCAGCAGCGCGGGGTTCCTGCCCCACCAGAATGGCACGACGAATTCCAGCCGCAGCCCGGGGCCGGCGGCGGCTTTCAGTGCGCGCGCCATCTCGACGTAGGCTGTGTCGCGCCGGGTCGGCGGCAACACGTTGTCCGGCAACAGATAGGGTTCGACGTCGAACTGCACGCCGCGCAGGCGCGCCTCCGGTGGTTGCGCAGCGTTGTAGGCAGCATAGGCCCGCACACGGCGCGCGGCGGCCGGCACCTCGTCGGCCAGCACCATGTGCGGGTCGCCGTCGACGCTATAAATTGCGATGCCACGCGCGCCCGCTGCGCGCACGAAATCGGCCAGCTGGTCGGCTGCGCGCACGGCGGTGCCGTCGTTCAGCGGCACGGTGACGAACAGCGTGCGGATGTCCTGGTCCTTCGCCCAGTCGAGCAGCGCGGGACCGCCGTCGATCCAGTCGCCCGGGCGCCAGACCCAGGTCGCGCGCGGCGCGGGTTGCGGCACTGCGCCTGGCTCCAGCGCCAGCGAGGTAATGTCGATGGCGCCCTGCGTGGCGGGACACAGCAGCACGAACTGGCGCCAGCTGGCGCGGTCCAGCCTGGGCGGCAGTGCTAGGCGCGCGGCCTTGTCGCCGGCCGGCAGGGAGCCCAGGTCGAAGGCGTCGTCACGCGCGCGGCGCGCCTCGTCGGCGACCTGCCACGTGAACGATCCGCCCTGCGCCGCGTAGGTCGTGGCCACCCGGGCGTTGGCACGCGTCATGAACCACGGCCCCGTGAGGATCGCGCCGGCCGCGCGCTGGCCCGGGCGGCAGGTCACGCGCAGGTGGCCGTCCGCCAGCGTCGCCTGCACGCGCTCCTCGACGCCGAACGTGCGCACGCGCATGCTGGCCAGCAGGTTCGCGTGCAGCGGCATCGGCGTCGGGTGTTCCGGCCCCGGTGTCGCCGAGGGCAGGTCGTGCGCGCTGACGGCGAAGCGGCCGTCCGTGACGTTGCCGTGCAGGAGGATCACGTCTTCCGGCCTCTCGCCCGGCGCGAGCGGAACCAGCGTCTCGACCTGGGCGCCGGGCGCCAGCGCGACGCTCGTGCAGCCGGGCACGCGGGCCTGGTCGCTGACGACGTAGCGCAGCGCGGCGGCGCCGGGGCCGCTCGCCTTCGCCTCGGCCTGGAGGGTGCCGCCGGGCGTTGTGCCGGCGGGGCATTCGTGCAGCCAGGCGGCTTGGGCCGGCAGGGTCATGGCGGACAGGGCGAGCGGCAGCAGGACTCGGTGCATGGGGCAGCGGACATTCGGTCAGGAGCCGGGCGTGCTGGCCTGCCAGTCGCCCTTGCGCTTCATCGTACCCCAGGTCGATTCCTTCTGCGTGACCCAGCGCCACAGCCCGATCAGGCGCCACACCGTGTTCAGCTGGCGGTAGCCGAGGTTTTCCAGCAGCACGACGGCGCCCAGCGCCAGCAGCTGCTTGCCGCGCGGGTAGATGTGGAACGACATCTCTTCCAGCAGCAGCCCGGAGGCCGACAGCAGGATGCCGAGGCCGATGGCGACGAACATGAACGTGGTGAACGCCTGCCACGAGATTTCTCCGGTGAGGAAGGCCCAGACCATGAAGACGTAGCCGCCCAGTTCGACCACGGGGCCGAGCCATTCGAACAGCAGCATGAAGGGGAAGGCGAGCCAGCCGGGCACGCCGCCGTTCTTCGAGAACATCAGGCCCCAGTTGGCGCTCAGGCTCTCGGCCAGGCCGCGCTGCCAGCGGATGCGCTGGTTCCTCAGGGTCTTGTAGTCTTCCGGCGCTTCCGTCCAGCAGACGGGATCCGGCACGAATTCGACCTTGTACGGCTGGCGTTGCGCGCGCAGCAGGCGGTGCATGCGCACGATCAGTTCCATGTCCTCGCCGATCGTGTCCGGACGGTAGCCGCCGGTTTGAATCACGGTGTCCTTGCGGAACACGCCGAACGCACCTGAGATGATCAGCATGCCGTTCACGGACGACCAGCCGAGGCGCCCGAACAGGAAGGCGCGCAGGTATTCGACGACCTGGAACAGCGCCCACACGTTGCGCGGCAGGCCGACCCTGGTGAGGAAGCCGCCCGTCACCTCGCAGCCGTTGGCGACGCGGATCGTGCCGCCCGTCGCGACGACGGTCGGGTCGCGCAGGAACGGCTCGGTGACCTTTTCCAGGCTGTCGCGCTGCAGGATCGAGTCGGCGTCCACGCCGCACACGAGGGGATAGCGCGAGGCATTGATGCCGGCGTTCAGCGAGTCGGCCTTGCCGCCGTTGTCCTTGTCGATCACGCGCAGGTTGGGAAAGCGCGTGGAGCGGTAGATCTGGCGGATGTCCTTCGTCGCGATCCGGCGCCGGTAGGCCTCGGGGAAGGGCAGCAGGCCGAATTCGCGCTTCAGCACGTCCAGCGTATTGTCCTTCGAGCCGTCGTTCACGACGATGACCTCGTATTCGGAATACGTCAGCTGCAGCATGGAGCGCACCGACGCGGCGATCGTCGCCTCCTCGTTATAGGCGGGCACGAGGATGCTGACGGGCGGCTCCAGGCCGGAGTATGCCCGCGGCAGGTCGTCCAGCATCTCTTCCTGGCCCTTGCGGTGCAGGGTGCGCAGCGACAGCATGTTCAGCACGAGGTAGCCGCCGTTGAGCAGGATGAAGTAGCACAGCACGAACCAGGTGACGGATTCGATGAGCAGACGGTGCGACATCATGCGGTCCTCACGGGCGAACGGGTCTCGGCAATCACCTGCGCGAGGATGTCGGCGGCGAAGCGGTCGGTGAGAGCGGCCTGCAGGCCGTCCAGTTCGGCGCCGCCGAGCCACGGCAGTTCGGCGATGGCCTGGGCGGCGCGGTAGCGCACCCACCATTCGCGGTCGCCCAATAGGCCGGCCAGACGGTCGACGTCGGAACGGTCGCCGATGCGGCCCAGCGCCTTCGCGGCCAGCACGCGCACCTGCCAGTCCGGGTGCGCCAGCAGCTCGCGCACCCGCGGCAGCAGGCCCGGTGTGTCGACGATGCGCAGGGCCGCCGTCACCAGCTCGATGTCGGCGGCGGCGAGGGCGCCGGCCAGCAGCTCGTCCGGCAGGACGATGCGCAGGGCTTCCGCGATACGCAGTGCGCGCGGCAGGCGCTCCGGCGGCAGCGCCGGCAACAGATCGGCCAGCACGCCCGCGACCGGGGCGCTCGCTTCCTTCAGGATGCCGGCCACGTGCGACATGGCCCAGTCGTCGCGTTCGACGAACAGCGGCGTCAGGTAGGCGGCCGCCTCGGGCGGGTCGATGCGCACGAGCGCCCACAGCGCGCTCAGCGACAGCGTGACGTCGGGACTGTTGGTCAGGTCGCGCAACGTGTCCCACGACTTGCGGTCGCGCAGGTGGCCCAGCAGCAAGGTGGCGAGCAGGCGGTCCGTGCGCGGGCCGCGCGCGAGCATGGCGCGCGCGTCGATTGCCACGCCGAGACGGCGCGCGACGGCGTTCAACGCGAGACTCGCGTCGCCGCGCAGCGACGCCTGCAGGTGCACCCACAGCTTGATGAAGTGAGGACGTTCCGCATCGCTCAGGCGCGGCAGTTCCTCGGGCGTTTCGCCGACGATGGCGGCATTCAGCACGGGACGCCAGCGCGCCAGCGCGCGCGCCTCGCGCCGCTCGCGCCGGCGCAGGGCCATGCGCAGGCGGACGATCTGGGCGCCGAGCAGCAGGGTGAGGAAGAGGGCGCCGATACCCGTCCAGTACGCCGCCGCCAGGATCGGGTCGGACGGCGCCGTGAACGCGATGGCGAGTGCATGGGCCGGAACGATGCCGCCCATGGCCAGGGTCATGCGGTCGTTTTCAGGAAGCGGCGCAGGCGCGCGAGCAATTCCTGCGGCTGGAACGGCTTGATGATGAAGTCGTTGGCCCCGGCGTCGAGGGCGCGCACGGTGTCGCGCTCCGTGTTCTTGGCGGTCAGCATGAGCACCGGCACGGCTTCCCAGCCGGCCTGGGCGCGGATCAGGCCCACGATCTCGAACCCGTCCACGTACGGCAGCATCACGTCCAGCAGCACGAGATCCGGCGCCGGCTGCGACACGACGTGCTGGACGGCGGCGCGGCCATCGGCCACGTGGATCACGCGATAACCCTGGCGCTCCAGCATGAAGCCGAGGACGTGGGCGATGTGGACGTCATCCTCGACGACGAGGACGCTGGGTTGTGCGCTCATGGTGGATGGTCGAAGAGTTTCTGCGAGGCTTCATTATAGCGGAGCAATTTAACATTTGACCGCACGATTGTGGCGTTGTTGCGACTGGCGGTAGCTTATTTTTTGTGACCTTTTGGCGGGGTGGCATAGAACCTTGCGAAAGAGATCAGGAGGCGATTTATTCGGACGGGATTGCCGCCAGGCTCAAAGCATGTTTGCTATTGAATGCTGTTGACACGAGAGCAAACCCGATGAGTCATGGGTTTGAATATGATTTGGTGGTAATTGGATAGAAATGTATTTTTTAGTAGTGGTGGAAATGCATGGAAAACATTGGTGCCATGGGATGCGCGCCTTTGTCATCGGTGAAAATTCACTGCGGAGGTAGGTGATCTTTCGAATATGGTTAATTTCATTGCTTATATTGACATATTTCATAATTTCAATAAATAGTTCACTACGTATACTTCGATGTAATCTCGGCATCTTGTTGACCCGGCGCCGTTGGCAGCCTTCGATGCCGGTCCAAAATGCCAAACGGTTGCCTGATGCATGGCCGTCGTTGCGGTATCAATAGGATTTCTCCGTCTCCGCACAACTCCGTATCCGGTCGGGTTCTCTGTTTCGTCGGCTTGATTTGCGGGAATTCAGGTTTTGGTTTTTTGCCCTTTGGGGCGAGTGTTTCTTTTTCAGACCAGTCATCGTCACGCATCTTTGGCCGAATTAAGGCAAAGCCGCGATCGCGACGGGTGTGGCAGCTAATCATATTGAGGTCCAGGGCGTGCTCAAATTCTTGAACGTGACAGCCAGAACGATGCGTCGTATGTCTGCGCGAACCATCCACGGTGGTGTGCTGCTGTTTTCGATGTTCGTGGCGGGTTCCGCCTGTGCGCAATTCGCGGTGTCGGACAGCGGTACCGCGACCTACAAATATGATCTGACGTTGCCGCCGGGCGCAGGGGGAATGACGCCGTCATTGAGTCTCTCCTACGCGGCAGGCTCTGGCAACGGCCCGCTCGGATATGGCTGGAGCCTGCAAGGGATTTCTGCCATCACGCGCTGCCCCGCGACCTTGGCCACGGATGGAACTTCTTCTGGAGTCCGTTATGCCGGGAGCGACAAATTATGCCTGGACGGCCAGCGCCTGATACAAACCGACAGTTCGGGCACACCGTTGGCCGCAAGTTTGCAGGTCGGCGATGCGCTCGGTCTCGGTGCGAATCAATACCGGGAATACCGAACCGAGCGGGATAGTTACGCCAGGATCCGGGCATACGGGTATGCAAACGGTGACACCACCGGTGCATTCGGGCCCGCCTATTTCAAGGTCTGGTATAAATCCGGCCAGATCGCGGAATTTGGTGCCTCGCCCAACGCTGATGCGAATACCAACGCGCTGATCACCAGCGTCGGCACCAACACCACCATCAGTGTCCCCATGGTGTGGGCGATTGCAAGGTTGAGCAATGCATTCGGCAACAATATCGACTACAAGTACGAGCAGCGTAACGTCCGCTGGGGCAGCAGCACCCAGAGCAGTGGTATGCCCGATATTGCGCGTGAGTGGGCGCTCAGGGAAATTCAATACAGTGGGAACAAGATCATCTTCAACTACCTGGTTGATGCCTCCGGTAACGACCTTCGTACAGACAAGAGTGAGACTGAGCCGAACAACTTCGTGCTGCCAATGAAGAATGTCAGTACCCGGCTATTAAAATCAATCAACTATTACGTCAATAGCCCGAACACGGGCTCGCTGGGGAAGGCCGCAGATGCCGTGCCCGTCAAGAATATCCTGCTGTCCTATGCCAATGGCCCGTTTACCGGGCGCAGTTTGATCCAGAAGATTCAGGAGTGTGTCGGAGAAGGCGCCACCCGGTGTTTGCCGGCGCCGACGTTCAGCTACACCCAAGGCGGCAACGACGCTTATTACCCGAATGCCACATTCTCGGCATCGCCGCTGGCCACGACCGTTCTCCGGTCCGGCGATGGCAACTCGACATTTGTGATTCCAATTGACGTCAACGGCGACGGCAAGACTGACTTGTTGGCCGTGAATTGGACGGCAAGCACTTGGACGGGAAGCAATTGGACGGCAAGCACGTCCAGTAACAAGCTGTATTTGAGCCAGGGCAATGGGTCATTCGCGCAGGTT
This sequence comes from Massilia sp. P2_C2, assembly GCF_056404615.1. NCBI lineage: Bacteria > Pseudomonadati > Pseudomonadota > Betaproteobacteria > Burkholderiales > Oxalobacteraceae > Massilia > Massilia sp. P2_C2. Next base: position 9,450 of record NZ_JBFUDR010000046.1, read on the forward strand.
CCATCGGGAACCGGGGCGGGTCAATTCAATCTGTCGTCCGTGAATCTGTCGTCGGCGAACGGATGCAGCCAAGCTTACATCGTCGACATCAATGGGGATGGTCTTCCGGATATTCTGGTGATCGGGAATAGCTGCTCGGGCGGAACAGATACCGCCTACATCAATAAAGGCGATGGATCGTTCACGCCGAATCCGGTGTCGGGTGTGACCCTGAAAAGGTCTCAGCAACAGATGATCAGGGATTCGAGTGGCTCGCCCCTGGGGTTATCTTATGGTTTGAATTACAATTTTCTGGACGTCAATGGCGACGGCAAGGTTGACGTCGTCGTGACCGAAGCTGCCGGGCCGTTATACGCGTACAGTAGTTCCACGCAACCTTGTTCGGTGAGTAACTGCACGTCGATCTATTATGGCGACGGCAACGGTAAATTCACCAATGCTTCCTACACCGGCAATGGCATGTTTTCACAGACCGATCCACTCGATCCGGCTGTTGGMGATGYGGACGGCGACGGCGTCGACGACCTCAGTGTTTTCGTCCGAGCCGGCAGCGACGGCGTTTCATCCATCGCGATATCGGTGGCCCGTTCGCGTGGGGATGGGACATTCGAAAGCCTCGGTACCCCATACGTAATGCCTACGTCGACGAGCATTCCCGCCGGAACGTATCTGACGGGGTTCGTCAGCTCCGCTGCGTCGTGCCGATCGGGGGGCTTTATCGATTACAACGGCGGCGGTAAGCGAGGCTGCTTATCGGGCAGCGACACCCAGGGCGCCAATACGCTGAGTGGGCTGACCAATTTCAATATCAATGGGGCCGATGACATATTGGGCTCGAAAGACGGCACCATTGGTGTGGACATCTTCGATGCCAACGGCGATGGACGTCAGGACATTTTGCGGTGGCACAGCGATGCAACCAAGAACGCCCTGTATTTGAGCAATGGCGACGGCACCTTCAGKCTGTCGAGCACGTTCAATCTGGGCGGTGCGACGCCCATCCAGTTGCGAAACGCGAATTTCGGCTATGTCCTCGGTGATTTTACCGGCCATGGCGCCGTTGAGATATTGAGGCTCGCCAGTGCGCCTTCGGCTGGCACTGCCACCAGCAACCTCTTGTTGACCAAGAGCGATGCAACGCCGCCGGACCTGATGAATTCAGTCACGTCGGGTATGGGGGTGCAGACAAACGTCTATTATGTTCCCCTGTCGGATGCTAATTATGGCGGCATCAATCGTTACGTCGACGATGCCCGCAACCCGGCGTATGCGATCACCAATGCGCAAGACAAGACGCCGACCATGTATGTCGTGGCCAGGACCGTATCGGACGCCGGTGTGGGAGCCTCGATCAAGCGCAGCGGTGGCGCCGCGCCGACAACGACGACGGAATACAGTTACGCCGGTTTGAAGAAAGATATCCGTGGCCGGGGTTTGCTGGGCTTCCGCGAAGTGCGCCGTCAAATCGTCGCGCCGAACGGTGAAGCGTTGACCACTGTAACCCAGCGGATSCAAGTCCATCCTTACATTGGCATGACGGCCAGCGCCAAGACCTATCGCGGGACCATCAATGCCACCGGCAGTTCCACGCCGTTGTCATCGACCACGAACGTGTACTGTGATCAGACCAACCAGGCCAATGCGGCGGCGGCGACTGCCAGCGTGCCCTGCCCGGTCAGTGCCAAGGTGGCAAGGCCTTACGTCTATCAGACCGTCAGCTCAGGCAACGATCTGGACGGTACCGCATTGCCCCAGCAGGTTACGACCGTCACGCAATTCTCCGACTCGGGCGAGCCCCTGCAGGTGCAAACCCAGACAACGGGCACGGTTGCCGGCGTGTCGCAGACGTTCACAAAAACCGTGACGAACACGCTGGATACGACAGCCAACAATACCGCCTGCACCGACGCCAGCGGTCTGGTGTGCGCGTGGGTGATCGGCAGGATGAGCCGGTCCACCGTCAACAGCCAGGTGCCCAGCGCCGTTGCGGGCACGGTCAGCCAGGGGACGTCGGCCGTTGCCAATATCGTCCCGGCCACGCCGACGCCGGCACCTGTCCCGATGAGTCAGATATTGAGCGTTATCGTCAATTTGCACATGGACGATTGAATCGCTCAAGAACACCCCGTGTCTTGAACAGTACCGGCAGCACGAGCCCGGATGTGCAAGCGCCTGCTTGCCCATCCTGGGCGGGATCGGCCTTCAACTATCACTCGACGAAGTGGCCCCGGTTTGGCGCACGCGACCAATCGTCCGTACGTCAGCTCGACCTAATTAAAAATTGCAGGAACAAGAAATGAAGCTCACATCAGAGGTTGGGAACTCGGGATGCGGCATGTCTGAAGATACAGGCCGCCAGCGGGTCGGATACATGGCCGGCGTGGTTTGCGCYATGGAGGCGTTGATGCGTCGGATACCGCTCATTGCACTGCTGGGCYTGCTGGYCTGGCAGCCKGCGCRGGCGCAAGTGCCGTCGAATCCGTTCAACTACACGCGTACGACGAGCTATACCTACTACGGCTCGGCGGACGGTGCCAAGGSTGGRCWRCTCAAGAGCGAGACGRTCGAGCCCGACTCCCCGCAACTGGCCACGGTCACSAGCTACGAYTACGACCTGTCGTCCGGCAACCGTATCAGCGCCAGCGTCGCCAATGCGCCGGGTGCCACCGGCCAGGCCCTGTTCGCCACGCGCAGCACCAGCAGCGCCTACGCGGCGGTGACTAACCAGTCGATCAAGGTAGGCGGCGGCAACGTCAACGTCAACATTCCCGCAGGCCTGTTYGCCACCACCCAGACCGTGGACCCSGCCGGSCTGGCCTTCAGYGAGAACCGCAGCTACGACCCGCGCTTTGGCGTCATGCTCAGCCTCACAGGCCCCAACAGCCTGACGACCAGCTGGCAATACGACGACTTCGGACGCGTCACGCGCGAGTTGCACGCGGACGGTACCAGCGTCGTCACCGCCTACTGCATCATCGCCGGGCAGGGCGTGGACACCAGCAGCAACAGCAGCACCGCCAACGGCGACCCCCTGAGCTGCCCCACGCCGCCGAGTGGAGAACTCCTGCCCGACACGATGATGTTCGTGCACAGCGTGCCGCTGGACGCCAATGGCRTGGCGATGGGCCCGTATCAGCGCGTCTATACCGATACGTTGGGCCGGGAAATCCGCCGCGTCACGGAAAGCTTCGACGGCAGCGCACAGAGCAGCTCCTTCGCCCACGTGCCCGTCTACACCGACAGCACGTACGACCAGTACGGCGTGAAGGTCCAGCAAACCCAACCTTACTTCGCCAGCACCCTCAGCGCGAACACGACCGGCAGCAACGACGTGGGGTTGACCTGGGTGCAGGTGGACGCACTCGGGCGCTCGACCATCGTGTTCGTGGCCGACCCGAAGGGCAACAGCACGCACACCTCGATGGGCTACGGCCCCAACTTCGGCAGCCGTACCGTGGCCTTGACCCGTTTTACCTATAGCGGGCAAAAGACCACCACGTTCAATGACAAGGGCCAGCAGCGCATCGAAGAGACGAACGCCCTCGGCCAGCTGGCGGTCGTGACCGATGCCGCCGGCGCGACCCTGATCCACCAGCGCGACGTCTTCGGCAACCTGATCAAGACCATCGACGCGACGGGCAATGCGACCGTGGTGGTTTATAACTACCGCGGCCGCAAGACCCAGCTGCAGGACCCCGACACGGGCGTGTGGAACTACGCCTACGACGCGCTGGGCGAACTGGTGTGGCAACAAAGCCCCAACCAGGCCAAAGGCGGCACCCAGACCACGATGGTCTACGACGTGCTGGGCCGCATGACCAGCCGTGTCGAGCCCGAATACACCAGCACCTGGCGCTACGACAGGAACGCCGACGGCAGCTCCTGCATGGCCGCCAACCCGGCCCTGGGCAAGGGCAAGCTCTGCCAGAGCAGCGCCACCAATAACGTCAGCCACCAGTACGCCTACGACGACAAGGGCCGCCCCACCAGCAGCCGCACCACCGTCACGAACGGCCCCAGCTTCATCAGCGCGGTGAGCTACGAGCCCAACACCAGCCGCCTGGCTTCGCAGACCTACCCGACCGGCGTGAAGGTGACCTACGCCTACACCACCAACGGCTGGCTGGAAAAGCTGCTGCTGGGGACGACCGCCAACGTCGCGCCGCTGCCCAACGCCCAAGGGGCTCGCGCGGCCAGCGTCACCCTGGCGGCCGGCAGCGTGCTGTGGCAAAGCCGGGTCGTCAATGCCCGCGGCCAGGCGGAACAACAGGTCTACGGCAGCGACGGCGGCGGCGCCAACAGCGTGACCGCCAAGGCCGTCTTCGACGCCAACACCGGTCGGGTGACCGACCTCGCCACCGGCCTTGCGGCCAGCCCGACCAAGGTACTGTCCCAGCACTACACCTGGGACAGCCTGAGCAATCTCACGGGCCGAACGGACGATAACGGTGACGAAAGCGGCGGCGTCAGCACCGGCGCCGTGAGCGAGAGCTTCGTCTATGGAGACGCGCTCAATCGCCTGACCAGTTACACCGTGAGCGCGCCGGCCATCCCCAACCTGAGCCGCACCGTCAACCTGCAGTACAACGCCGTGGGGCAACTGATCAGCAAGAGCGACGTCGGCACCTTCAGCTACGTGGCGCCGGGCGGCGGCGCGGGTAGCAAACCGCACGCGGTGCGCAGCGTGGCGGGCAGCTACACCGCCAGCTACGGCTATGACGACAACGGTAACGTCATCAGCGCCACCAACGGTAAATACCGCAGCGTCAGCTACACCAGCTTCGACCAGCCGGACAGCGGCCAGGGTCTGCAAGGCCCGTCCGGCAGTCCCAAATACACCTGGCAATACGATGAGAACCACGCGCGGGTGAGCGAAACCCGGGTGAACGCCAGCGGTACGCGCACCACGTGGTATGTGGGCGGGAACTTCGAGTCGGAAACGGCCCCTGGCGGCGCGATCAGCAACCGCCACATGCTGACCGTGGGCGGCCAGGTCATCGGCGTACTGATCAGCACCGGTGCGCTGCCGGGACCAACGGTGGACATCACCCAGAGCCCGCCGGCCAGCGTCAGCCTGGTGAAGGTGGAGTACTGGCACAAGGATCACCTGGGCAGCCTGATCAGCACCACCGATCATACGGGAGCGGTGACGGCGCGCTACGCCTACGACCCGTTCGGCAAGCACCGCTATACCAACGGCAGCTACGATGCCAATGGCAACGTGGTCGTGGACTGGAGTCCGACCCTGAATTCGGGAACCGGCAATGGCCTTGCCGGCGCCGAGCAACTCGACGACGTGGGCGTGGTGCACATGAATGGCCGGCTGTTCGACCCGATGCTGGGGTTGTTCATGCAGCCGAACCCCAGCGTGAATGACGGGGGGAACCTGCAGAACTACAACCGTTACAGCTATTGCGAGAACAATCCGTTGACCTGTACCGACCCCAGCGGTCTGCCAGGGGCACAGCCTCTGATCAGCGCCAGTGCTATAAGCATGACCATGCGTCAGGGTAACATGGTGCAGGTGAACGTCCAGATCTATACCGCCTCTTCCGGCCTGGCCTTTGCCGGCGCGGCCAGGCCCCTGGGTATCCTGATGTGCGGCGGTGTTTCCTGCGCGAATAAGGTGTTAACGAATCAAATACAATACACGTCCGAGGAGATAGCTCAGATATCCGCGATGTACGCCGCCCAGGCCCAGGCCCAGTACGCGCAGGAGTCGGCGGCCAGGCAGCAGGCGCAGGACTGGTACCGGAACTATTACGAGGGACTGGAAACAAGTGCCAAAATGCAGGGCTTGCAGTTCGATCAGCGGCAAGAACGATTGGCGGACCGTAGGAATAAGATCAGCTACCTGTATCAGAAGTGGAGAGAAAAAGGTGGCACTGGCGGGGCGGCTGAATTCCTTAATTGGCTCAATAATCCTACGAGTCTAGACAATGGAACTTCGCCGGAGGGATTGACTCCGGCACAGCGTGCATACCTTTTTAACACTGTTGCGTGTTATCCTGCATGCGCGCTACCTCTTCGTATGTTAGCAGGAGGAGCGGCTGCCGGGACGGCAGGGGCTCTGGGGCAACGTAACGGTGAGCTGTCCGATCCCGACGACTCTCTGGAAATGGAAAGGAAGGCTACAACTCCGGAGCAAAGACTGGCCAGAGCTTGGACGCAGTTGGACAAGTTACTTGCCAAAGAAGCGAACAGTAGTAATAGCGGTCCACCTGAGTATCAATATGCGCTTGTCGCGAGGGCCGATGGATTATATCCAGATGTTCGGCACGGCACCGTGGAGTTGAAAATGGGAGATGTTTGGAAGTTTGGCACTTCCTTTGATACGGACACTAGATATTCTCAAGCGGTCTTGGACGGGCTGAACCTTACAATGGTGGTTCAAACAACTGGAAATGCGATCCAAGTGTTAGTGCAAGAGAAGGTTAATTTGATTGGTTATTATGTTACTCATGGTGAACTGCCACCAGGTAACAAGAGATTTAAGTGAGATTGCAATGCATTTAACAGTTGCAAGCGTAGCGACAAATGAGACGGTCATGGCGCTTAACAGGTTCTCAAATGCGATCGAGGCGGCTATAAATCCGACTTTGGCTCACGAAAGCTACGGAACCATCGGACGATTTATGCTTGTTATCGTTTCGGTCGACGAGGATGCAGAGGAAAATCTGAAATTTTGCGAAAAGCACAATAAGTCTGGAACCTATACACATCCTTTCACAAAGGAAAAGGTCAAGTATTTCAGCTTGGCAGTGCCATTGAATCCGAAGGAAATCGTCTCTCTTTCTGAAGACAATCTTCGGAGGCGTTTGATAACGGAGATGATTAATATTATGGCAAATCCTGTTGTGAAGGTTCCAAAGGGGTTTGATTACGAAAGACTTGCGAAAAAGCTTATGCTGGACTTGCAAATACTGGGCGCGGCCACTTTTGAGTAGACGAGGGATTGCAAGCGGTTATTCATGCATTGAACCGATCGCTATTGTTTTCTTTCATTATGGCAACTCGTAAGTTCTATAATGTAGAGTTTTTGGTGCTTGGCGGTGATCAGCAGGATGGAAAAAAATGCCTCGGTTGCCTGCCGCCGGGGGTGGAAATCGGTCGTATCTGTTTGTATTCCACATGTGCAAAATTCGTATCGCGACCGTGAGCTATCCAAATTTGACTGAAAACGGCATCCCGTTGGCGATACCACCGCTGGTGGCGACCGAAATCGCCGGTGCGGACATTCACGATGCCTATCGAGATTCTATGTCACGTAATTCCGATTGGCACGCAGGGCCGTGCTGGCGTTGATTAGTGCGTTAAACGCTTCCTGGTGCAGCGTTAAACGCTGCTGATCTAAATAAGCTTGCAACGCAAGGTTTAGCCAAGCGCAGGTCGTTTTCGTGCGTAAAACGGCTCGATTAGGCGTCTTTTTAGAAATGTTTTTCTCGGGGCTCAGGTCTTGGCCTGAGCAGCGCGGTAGGCTGAAAAAGAAGCGCAACGCCAAGTGTGTTGCCGGATACTGCACCCCCGCCTGCCGCGGTAGAGTAACTTCTGCCGTCCCCAAACACCATCAGGCCACCTAATCAGCGTGCCCGACCACACAGGCACGGTGACTGAGCACTACGGTTATGGCTCTTTCACATGCGCCACAATCACTATATTAACGGCAGCTACGACGTCTCCGGCAACGTGGTGTTGGACCGGAGCCCCTGAAAGCTAGCGCCGCCAATGGCTTCACCAGTGCCGCGCAGGTCGACGGCGCGGCATAGTACGCACGCAGTGGTAGACTTGGCGGCCTGAACGAACGTCTCCATCAACGCAATAGCTGTCCCGGTGCATGTTGTGGCCGTATTCCGTTTTTGGCATGGTCTTGATACCGTCACGTCTACCTTCAGTCGCATGATCTGATTCGCCGTAAATTGAGATGAACTGAAACGATCGAACCACTTAATTGCAGAGGGCGGGACAGGGCAGACGTTTGGAGATGGCGAGAGAAAAGAAATGGTGCCCGGAGCCGGAATCGAACCGGCACGCCATCGCTGGCACGGGATTTTAAGTCCCGGGTGTCTACCAGTTTCACCATCCGGGCAGCGCGCAGGATTCTAGCACAGCCGGACCCGGTCAGGGTCGAAATTACAACGTTGTCCGCAAAGGCAGTGGCCGGGTATTACCGAACGGCCTGACGAGCGCTGCTGCCACCTCCAGCACGACAGGACGTGGCCGATCCGCGACGCGCCGCTGCGCCGGCCGCGTCAGCACACGCAGCGCAACGTCGAGCGGCACGCCATCCTCGTGCAGCAGACGTGCGGCCCGGGCGATTCCGTGCTGCCGGCTGGCGGCCACCACAGTATCGATGAACATGGAGGATATACGGTCGCGTCGTCGATTCATTCCTGCGTTCTCCACTGCCGAGACCGCCGTATTGTGCCCCGATTCCTTCCACGCTGCCATTCCACGCGCGCTGTACATACGCAAAAGGCCGGCTTCAGTCCGCGCCACGCATGGTGTAGCATGCGGGGCCATACGCCCGCGGCCGCGTCGCTGCGGCAGGACCCTGCAAGGAAAAACATTGAATATCACGATCAACGAGGAACTCCGCTCATTCATCGATCCCCTCACGCCCGTCGAATACGCGGCGCTCGAACGCAGCCTGCTGGCCGACGGATGCCGCGATGCGCTCGTGCTGTGGCGCGACGTGCTGATCGATGGCCATAACCGCTACGACATCTGCCGCAAGCACGACATCCCGTTCCGCACCGTCGCCAACGACAAGTTCGATTCGCTCGAGGACGTCATGCTGTGGGTGATCGACAATAATCTCGCGCGCCGCAGCGTCTCGGATTTTCAGCGCGGCATGCTCGCCCTGCGCAAGAAGGAAATCGTGGCCGCGCGCGCCGCCCAGCGCGCCGCGCAGCAACCGCCGGACGCCGCGCCGGAACAAGCGGCCCAGGAAGCGGCCGACGATCCGACCGATCCGCCCTGGAGCACGCGCGAAGATGTCGCGAAAGCCGCGCGTGTGTCCGCGAACACGCTGAGTCAGATCGAACGCATCCGCAAGACGGCGGCGCCGCAGCTGGTCGAGGCCGTACGCAGCGGGGCGATTTCGGTAAGCGCCGCCGCCACCGTCGCGTCGCTGCCGCCGGAAGCGCAGATCGCGGCCGTGGCCGGCGGACGCAAGGAATTGCAGCAGGCTGCGCGCCAGGTGCGCGAACAGAAGGCAGGCGCGAAGCCGAAGAAGGAAACCGTGCCGGATTCGCCGGAAGAACAGGTCAAGGCCTTGCGGTCCCAGGTCGGCGAACTGAAGGACCGGGTCGCCACCCTGATGACGGAAAACGAAGTGCTGCGCCAGAAGCTTGCCGCGCTCGGTGGTGCCTGATCCCGACGAGGAGGAGGCGTGACGACGTCCCGCTGCACGCCGGCCCCGCTGGCCTGCGCCGCGTTGCTGGCGCTGACGCCGCCGCTCCCGGCGCACGCCGCTGCCACCAGGGCCGCGGCCGTGGTGCGCTCCGCATTCGCGGCGGCCGACCTGGCGCGCATGAAGGYGGCGGCGTGGCGCGTGACGATCATGCGCCACCAGTGGGGCATCCCGCACGTGTTCGGCAAGACGGATGCCGATGCTGTGTTCGGCATGCTGTACGCGCAGGCCGAGGACGATTTCAACCGCGTCGAACTGACACATCAATGCGCTAGGCCGGCTGGCCGAGGTCGAAGGGGAGAAGGAGATCTGGCGCGACCTGCGCATGAAGCTCTACATCGATCCGGTCGACCTGAAGGCGAAGTATGCGGCGAGTCCCGCCTGGCTGAAGACGCTGATGGACGCGTATGCCGATGGCCTGAACTGGTATCTCGCCACGCATCCGCAGGTAAAACCGAAGCTGATCACCCGATTCGAACCGTGGATGGCGCTCGCGTTCAGCGAGGGCAGCATCGGCGGCGATATCGAAAGCATCGACCTGAAGGGACTGGAAGTGTTTTATGGCCCGCAACTGGCGCCGAAGGTAACGCTGGCCGACCTCGGCGAAACGGACAACGGCTTCGATCCGGAGCCGCGCGGCTCGAACGGCTTCGCCATCGCGCCCGCGCGCACGGCTGGTGGACATGCGCTGTTGCTGATCAACCCGCACACGTCGTTCTACTTCCGCCCCGAGATCCACATGGTGAGCGGGGAAGGACTGAACGCCTACGGGGCCGTGACGTGGGGGGCAGTTCTTCATCTATCAAGGCTTCAACGACCGCATCGGCTGGATGCACACGTCGGCCGTCGAGTTCGGCCCGCGCGTGCGCGCGAAGAGCATCCTGGCCGGGGGCGAAAGCGGCGTTCCGCGCTCGCCCCATTTCGCGGACCAGGGGGCGATGTACAGCCGCGGCGAATTCAAGGATGTCCTGTTTTACAAGGAAGACATCGAGAAGCATCTCGAGCGCAAATATCACCCGGGCGAGTGAGTTGGCCACCTCATGCGCCAGCCCGGATTGCTATAATCGCCGGATCGTATAACGGCATTCCAGGGCAGGGCAGTGGCAAAACTCTATTTCAGGTATTCGGCAATGAACGCGGGCAAATCGACGTCGTTGCTGCAGGTGGCGCACAACTATGAAGAGCAGGGCCAGAAGGTCCAGCTGTACACGGCCGCCATCGACGACCGCTACGGCGTCGGCCAGATCACGTCGCGCCTGGGCCCCCAGCGTCAGGTCGACGTGTTCGACCGCGATACGGATTTCCTGGAGAGCACGCGTCATGTCGCCTGCGTGCTCGTCGACGAAGCCCAGTTCCTGACGACGGCCCAGGTCGTGCAATTGCACCAGCTGGCCCAGGTGCGCGGCGTGCCCGTGATCTGCTATGGCCTGCGCAGCGATTTCCGCGGCGAGCCTTTCCCCGGTTCGGCATATCTGCTGGCGCTGGCCGACGATATCGAGGAAATCAAGAACATCTGCACGTGCGGCAAGAAGGCGACGATGAACATCCGGGTCGATCCGGAAGGACGCCGCATCCGCGAAGGCGAGCAGGTCAGCATCGGCGGCAACGAGAGTTACCGCCAGGCCTGCGGCCGCTGTTTCTACCTGGGCTGACCTCCACGATCATGTCCTGGCTGGCAGGTTGCGCCGCCCATCTGCCCGCGTGGGCCTGCGGCTTCGGCGAGATCATGCTGTACCTCGTGCCGTCGTTGGCGCTGGCATTCCTGATCTGGATCGTGACCAGCGCGCACCCGGTCTTTTTTGTGTTCAGCGTCGTCGGCACGCTGTGCCACGAGCTGGCGCATTTTTCCGTCGGCCTGCTGCTCAACGCAGAGCCGGTCGGCTTTACCATCATTCCACGCCGCAACGGCCGCACGTGGGAACTGGGCTCCGTCTCGTTCGGCAACCTTCGTTGGTACAACGCGGCGCCGGCCGCACTCGCGCCCTTCCTCGTGCTGCTCGTGCCGCTCGCGGTCGCCTGGTGGCGTACCCGCAGCCCGTGGCGCTTCGGCCCGGCCGACCTGGTGCTGACCCTCGTGCTGGCACCGCAATTCCTGTCGTTCTGGCCATCCCCCGTGGACTGGAAGCTGGCGCTGCGCAGCTGGCCTTATCTGTTGATCATTGCTGCGGCTGCCATTGCCTGGTGGTGTTGGTTCCACACCAGTTTGTTTCGTTTTGTAAAACCGTAGCCGAGGCCCCGGCGCCAAGACTTAAGCTCGGCTGAAAACGCGCACTGGGCGCTCTGCGTCGCCACGCTATCCTGTAGAATGGGTCGTATCCGCCGCTGTGTCGGCGCGCCTTCGGCCTGTGCCAGGCAGGCGCTTAACGAATATCCCGTCCGGAGAATCGAAGAATGAAGAAGCAGATGTTGATGGTCGCGCTGGCGTTTGCCATGTCGGCCCATGTGGTCACGGCGCAGCCGGAAAAGGTGGCCGCCGTCCAGACACAGGCCGCCACCGTCCAGCTCAAGCCATCCGTCGCCCAGACCCAGGCCGCCCTGTGGGCGTCGCGCGTGCTTGCGCGCTACCACTACAAGGCCGTGCCGCTCGACGATGCGATGTCCGCGAAGATCTACGACGCCTACTTCAAGGCGCTCGACAGTGAAAAGCTGTACTTCACCCAGGCCGACATCGACAGCTTCGCGCCCGCCCGTACCAAGCTGGACGACGCGATCAACAACGAAGACCTGACGATTCCTTTTCAGATCTACAACGTCTACCAGCAGCGTTTCTTCGACCGCATGGCTTATGCGCGTGAGCTGCTGAAGGGCAAGTTCGACTTCACGGCGGACGAGACCCTGCAGATCGACCGCGAAAAGGCCGTCTGGGCGAAGAACGAGGACGAGGCGAAGGACCTGTGGCGCCGCCGCGTGAAGAACGACTGGCTGCGCCTGAAGCTGGCCGGCAAGGATGAGAAAGGGATCCGCGAGACGCTGGACAAGCGCTACGAGGGTTACCAGAACCGCCTCAAGAAGCTGAATAACGAGGACGTGTTCCAGATGTTCATGAACGCCTATGCGATGGCGATCGAACCGCACACGAACTACCTGGGCCCGCGCTCGGCCGAGAATTTCGATATCGCGATGCGCCTGTCGCTGGACGGCATCGGCGCCGTGCTGCAGTCGCGCGAGGATTACACGGTGATCCGCGAGGTCGTGCCCGGCGGCCCGGCCGACAAGTCCGGCAAGCTGAAGGTGGGCGACCGCATCGTCGGCGTGGCGCAGGGCAACGGTCCGTTCACGGACGTGATGGGCTGGCGCATCGACGACGTCGTCCAGCTCGTGCGCGGCGAGCGCAACTCGACCGTGCGCCTCGACGTGTTGCCGGCCGACGCCGGCCAGGACGGCAAGCACACGACCATCTCGCTCGTGCGCCAGAAGATCAGCATGGAAGAGCAGTCGGCCAAGAAGAAGATCATCGAGGTCACGGACAACGGCGTGAAGCGGCGTATCGGGGTCATCCAGCTGCCGACGTTCTACCAGGATTTCGAGGCGCGCCGCAAGGGCGACAAGGATTTCAAGAGCGCAACGCGTGACGTCAAGCGCATCTTGGGCGAACTGAAGAAGGACAAGGTCGACAACGTGCTGATCGACCTGCGCAACAACGGCGGCGGTTCGCTGATCGAGGCCGTCGAACTGACGGGCCTGTTCATCGACAAGGGCCCCGTCGTGCAGCAGCGCAGCGCGGAGGGCCGCGTCGAGGTCGAAAGCGACACGGATGCGGGCCTGGCCTGGGACGGTCCGATGGGCGTGCTGATCAACCGTGGTTCGGCGTCGGCTTCGGAAATCTTCGCCGCCGCGATCCAGGACTATGGCCGCGGCCTCGTCATCGGCGAGCCGAGCTTCGGCAAGGGCACCGTGCAGACGCTGATCAATCTCGACCGTTTCTCGCAGAACGACAAGTTGAAGTACGGCGAGCTGAAGATGACGATCGCCCAGTTCTTCCGCATCAATGGCGGCACCACGCAGCTGCGCGGCGTCACGCCGGACATCAAGTTCCCGGTGACGTCGGACGACGACAACTTCGGCGAATCGTCGTATGAGAACGCGCTGCCCTGGGTGCAGATCAAGCCGGCGACCTATCTGCCGGCCGGCGACCTGAAGGAACTGGTCGGCCCGCTGCAGAAGAAGCATGATGTGCGCATCGGGAAGGACCGCGACTTCCTCGATATCGAGCAGGACATCGCCGAAGCCCTGAAGCTGCGCAAGGACAATGTCATTTCGCTGAACGAGGCCGTGCGCCGCAAAGAACGCGAGAACCAGGAAGCCAAGGCCAAGCTGCGCGAGGCCCGCCTGGTCGGCAAGGACAATCCGGACGAGCCGGTGTCCGGCCCGGGCAGCAAGGAACAGCGCGGCAAGGTGCCGATGCCGACCAGCCCGAAGAAGACGAACGTCGTGCTGAAGGGCGCGGCGAGCGCCGACGACGGCCTGCAGGGCGACGAGCGCAGCCTCACGGCCGAGCTGGCCGCCGAGAAAGCCGCGAAGAACGCGAAAGACGTGTACCTGCAGGAAGCCGCGCATATCCTGGCCGACGAGTCCGGCATGCTCAGGGCGGACACGCGGATGGCGTCGCGCGCCATGCCGTACTTGTCAATGCTGAAACAAAACGGCAATTGATGAATTGTTAAATATGCAAGAGCGGTAAATGCCGCTTCCGTCCGAAGGGATGGCCGAAGGCGAGGTTTCCTGTGTGGAGGCCTCGCCTTTTTTCATGCGATTCAATTGAAAATTGCTCTTTTTGCAGCTGTGTTGCATTTGCTCAGCAGTCGAATCAAGAATAACTTACTATTCTCAGCAAGGAGCTCGACTCTAGTCGAACCAAATGTAAGTAGACGTGTCCAATCGTGATCATGGAAAGCACGATGGGAACCGGGCAGGCCGCCAGGCTGCTGGGGACCACGGTCAAGACTCTGCAGCRCTGGGAGCGTAACGACCAGCTCGCGCTCGGCGAGCGTACCTGGACCTGTGCCGGCTGCGGCGCGCATCACGACCGCGACGTGAACACGGCGGTCAATCTGCAACGGCTCGCCACCGGCGTCTACGCGACGCAAACGGCGCTACCCGAGGCGAGCCAGGCGGTGACGCCGGGCACTGCCGCCGGCGATGGGTCGGCGGGAGGCGGGAAAGTGACGCCTGTCAGGCACGAGCACGGTCAGCAGGACGGCTCGGGGCAGGAAGAGATCGGTGAGCACTTGTGCGCACCTTCTCGATAGCAGTTCATATGTCAACACGGTATCTCATCGCTGTGGCTCTCATGGTCGGGAGCGCATGCGGCGCGCAAGCGGCAGTTGTCGGTTGGAGTGGCGGTATGCACGCGAGCGTTACCAAGGGCGGGGCAGCCTTGCCGTCGCAAGCTTCGAACGCGACGGGCAACAGCAACGCGGCCCTCGCGGCAGCGCTGGGCGTCGCCCGTCGCCGCAAGCGCTGATTCGTGTCGTATCCGTCGCCCCCGGTGGGGCGGGCCCGAAGCCGGGTCCGTCCCGCCGGGGGCGATGCTTTTGTGCACGTCGCGCGTGCACTGCGTTCCGCCGGATGATTTCAGGTACAATCTTTGGAACGGTCGTGCTTTTTTGGCCGATCCAATCAAGGAGACGACATGGACCTGACCTATACCGGCGAAGACCTGGTTTTCCGCGACCAGGTGCGTGCCTTCCTCGAGGCCGAGTTGCCGGCAGACCTGCGCCACAAGGTGGTGAATCACCTGCGCCTGCACAAGGACGATTACGTGCGCTGGCACCGTATCCTCGCGCGCCAGGGTTGGGTCGCGCCCGGCTGGCCACGCGAATACGGCGGACCGGGCTGGACGCCGGTGCAGCGCCACATTTTCGATGAAGAATGCGCCCGCGCCGGCACGCCGCCCATCCTGCCGTTCGGCGTGAACATGGTCGCGCCCGTCATCATCGCATTCGGCAGCCAGGCCCAGAAGGACTATTACCTGCCGCGCATCCTGTCGTGCGAGGACTGGTGGTGCCAGGGCTATTCCGAGCCAGGCGCCGGCTCCGACCTCGCCTCGCTGAAGACGACCGCCGTGCGCGACGGCGATCACTACGTCGTGAATGGCCAGAAGACGTGGACGACGCTCGCGCAGCACGCCGACATGATCTTCTGCCTCGTGCGCACCGACCCGACCGTGCGCAAGCAGGAGGGCATTTCGTTCCTGCTGATCGACATGCATGCGCCCGGCGTCACGGTCCGCCCGATCATCATGCTGGACGAGGACCACGAGGTGAACGAGGTGTTCTTCGACAACGTGCGCGTGCCCGTGGCGAACCTCGTCGGCGAGGAAAACCGGGGGTGGACGTATGCCAAGTATTTGCTCGGCCACGAGCGCACCGGCATCGCGGCCGTCGGCCGCTCGAAGCGCGAACTGGCGCGGCTGAAGGCGCTGGCCCGGCGCGAGCAGAAGGACGGCGCGCCGCTGCTGCGCGACCCGCTGTTTGCCGCCAAGGTGGCGGATCTCGAGATCGAGCTCATGGCCCTCGAGATGACCGTATTGCGCGTACTCGCCGATGCGAACAGGGCACCGGGCCCGGAAGCGTCCGTGCTGAAGGTGCGCGGCACCGAGATCCAGCAGCGGCTGTCCGAGCTGATGGTCGAAGCGGCCGGTCCGCTGGCGCTGCCGTTCGATCCCGCCTACCTGGAGGGTGCAAGCGAGCACAGCGTCATCGACGACGACTTCGCCGCGCCGCTGCTTCCTCACTACTTCAATTACCGCAAGACGTCGATCTACGGCGGATCGAACGAGATCCAGCGCAACATCATTTCCCAGATGATCCTGGGCCTGTGAGGAAAGACATGGACTTCAACTTCAAGGAAGAACAGTCGCAACTGGCGGACGCCCTCCGGCGCTGGATCGCCCGCGATTACACGTTCGACGCGCGGCGTGCCATCGTGGCCTCGCCCGCCGGCGTCTCGGACGCGGCCTGGGCCACGCTCGCCGAGCTCGGCCTGACCGCGCTGCCGCTGCCATCAAGCCACGGCGGTTTCGATGGCGACGCCGTCGACATGTTCGTCGTGATGCAGGAACTGGGCCGTGGACTCGTGGTCGAACCGTATTTCGCGACCATGCTCGGCGCCGAGTTCTTGCGGCATGGCGCCTCGCATGGCATGCTGCTGGAACGGGTGGCGGCCGGTGATCTGAAGCTTGCCTGCGCTTTGGGCGAGCGCCAGTCCCGCCACGACCTGAGGGATATTGCAACACGCGCAACCCGCACCACCGGCGCCGGCCAGGACGGCTGGCTGCTGCATGGCGAGAAGAAGGTGGTACTGCACGGCGCCCAGGCAGGCGTGCTGATCGTATCGGCCCGCACCGGCGGCGCCCAGCGCGACGAGGATGGCATCACGCTGTTCGCCGTACCGGCAGATGCGCCGGGCATCGCCATCCGCGACGTGCGCACGCTGGACGGCCAGCGTGCCGCCGACGTGCTGTTGCGCGACGTGCGCGTAGGCGACGTGCGCGTGGACATTGATGCGATGATTGGCACGGTGGGCGGTGGCTGGCGCGTGCTGGAAGCGGTGGCCGACTATGGCGCCGGCCTGTTGTGCGCAGAGGCGCTCGGCGCGATGGATGCCCTGTTCGCGGCGACGCTCGACTACCTCAAGACGCGCCAGCAGTTCGGCGTCCCGATCGGCAAGTTCCAGGCCTTGCAGCATCGCATGGCTGACATGTACGTGCACCTGGAGCAGGCCCGTTCGATGGCGCTGCTGGCGGCCGTGCGCCTGGCCGGCGCCGCGCGCGACGCCACCGACGGCAGTGCGGCGGCCGAACGCCGCCGCGCCGTGGCCGCGGCCAAGTACCGCGTGGGGCAGGCCGCGCGCTTCGTCGGCCAGCAGGCGATCCAGCTGCATGGCGGCATGGGCGTGACGGACGAATTGCCGGCGTCGCATTATTTCAAGCGCCTGTCGACGATCGAGCTGACCCTGGGCGATGCCGACCACCACCTGGCGCGCTTCATCGCGCAGCCGGATTTTTACGACGACGAGGAGGCGGCATGAAGGAAACCTGGTATTTCGAGGATTTCGCGCCCGGCCAGGACATCGACCTGGGCACGCGCACCGTCACGGAGGAGGAGATCGTCGCCTTCGGGCGGGCGTACGATCCGCAACCGTTCCACGTCGACCGCGCTGCCGCCGCGCACTCGATCTACGGCGGCGTCATCGCCAGCGGCTGGCATACGTGCGGCATGATGATGCGCATGGTCGTCGACGGCTTGCTGAACCGGTCCGCCAGCATGGGCTCGCCCGGCCTGGATGGCGTGCGCTGGCTGGCACCCGTGCGCGCCGGCGACACCTTGAACGTGCGCTACCGGACCGTGCAGGTGAAGCCGTCCGCGTCGAAGCCGGACCGCGGCGTCGTCTGGTCGAAGTGGATTGCCATCAACCAGCATGGCGAGACCGTCTGCACGGTCGAGGGCATGGGCATGTTCGGGCGCCGGCCCGGCGGGGGAGAATCACAATGACCAAGGCCTTGCACGAAGTGGAGGGCCTGGAAGCACTGAAGGCCCTGGTCGGCACCGAGCTTGGCCGCTCGCGCTGGTTCGAAGTCGACCAGGCGCGGATCGCCACGTTCGCGGACGCCACCGACGACCACCAGTGGATCCACGTGGACCCGGAGCGCTGCGCGCGCGAGTCGCCGTTCCGCACGACCGTGGCGCACGGCTTCCTCACGCTGTCGCTGCTGCCGTCGATGCTGGCGGACGTGCTTGCGATGGTCGACGCAAAGCTGGTCGTGAACTATGGCCTGAACAAGGTGCGCTTCCCGAGCCCGGTGCCGGCCGGCAGCCGCGTGCGCGCGGCCATCGTGCTGGCGGCGCTGGAGGAAGACGCGGGGGCGGCGCAGCTCACGCTCGACGTCACGGTGGAGCGCGAGGGCGCAACGAAACCGGTGTGCGTGGCCGAGTTCCTCGTGCGCCGCTACGGCTGACGGTCGTGCGCCGTCAGGCGACGCAGTCGGCGCCGCCCACGCGGTAGCGGTTGCGGCCCTCCGCCTTGGCCTGGTATAGCAGGGCATCGGCCGCCTGGATCAGGTCGGCCGGCAGGCTGTGTTCGCCCGGCACCATGCAGGCGATACCCATGCTGGCCGTCAGCCAGGACGCCGTCGGCGATGCCGCGTGCGGGATCGCCAGCTGTTCGAGTTCCGTCATCAGGCGGTGCGCCACGCCGGTGGCGCCGCGCGCGTCCAGCTGCGGCAGCAGGATCGCGAATTCCTCGCCGCCGTAGCGCGCCACGAGGTCCTGCGTGCGCGCGGCCGCGCGGCGCATGGCGCCTGCGAATTGCACGAGCGTGGCGTCGCCGGCCTGGTGGCCGTAGTGGTCGTTGTACAGCTTGAAATGGTCGATGTCGACGAGGATCAGTGCGACCGGCAGGCCGGCGCGTCCGCAGCGGCGCCATTCGGCGTCGAGGCGTTCGTCGAATGCGCGCCGGTTCGCGGCGCCCGTCAGCGCATCGGTGAGGATCAGCGCGCGCAAAGCGTCGCGCTGGCGCTTGACGGTGAGCTGGGTGCGCACGCGCGCACGCACGACGGCCGCGTTCACCGGCTTGCTGATGAAGTCGGCGGCGCCGGCGCCCAGCGCGCGCGTCTCGTCCTCGGGCGACTTCAGCGCCGTCACGAAGATCACGGGAATATCGCTCGTCTCGGGTGCCGCCAGCAATTCGCGGCACACGGCATACCCGTCCATGCCGGGCATGACGGCGTCGAGCAGGATCAGGTCGGGCTGCTGGGTGCGCGCGATGTCGAGCGCGCGTGGACCGTCCATGGCGAACAATACTTCGTGTTCATCCTGCAGGGCGCCGTGCAGGATCTGGATGTTTTCCATCGCATCGTCGACCACCAGGATGCGGCCATTGACGGCCATGTCGGTCCAGCTCATGCATCCTCCTTTGTCTCCAGTAATGCCCGCACCAGTTGTGCCGCCTCTTCGAACCGCAGGGTGGCCACGGCATCGGCCAGCGGCGCTTCCTTGCAGGGTTCGAACCTGGCGAGTGCGGGGCGTAGCGCATCGAACTGCGCCATCGCTTTGAGGTTGTTATTGTGGAGCAAATCGAGCAGCTGCGCCAACTCCTGGCGCAGGGTAGCGCTATCTTCCAGGG
>NZ_JBFUDR010000047.1:0-28821 GCF_056404615.1 Massilia sp. P2_C2
GTGCCAGCAGGTCGTAACGCGTCCCGTAGAAGCGGAATTCGCCGTACGAAGAAATGCCCGGATAGGCGGGATCCGTCGGCGGCCCCGGATGGTCGACCCGGACCATGAAGTAGCGGAACTTCTGGTTCTCCAGGCCCGGCAGCACGGGGATGACTTCCATCTCGAAGTTATGGCCGCTCGTGTCGGTCGTCTCGCGGCGCGTGAGCAGTGTCCAGTTCACGTTATCGTTCGACCCGTACACGTTGGCGCCCTGCGAGCGGTTGGCGAACATGTAGCGCGCCTGGATGCCGAAAGCGCCGACGGCCACGCGGTAGTTTTCGCCGAAATCCATGGAGATGGGCGCGCGCAGGTCGCCGGAATAACTGTTGTAGTTGCCGTCCACGAGCAGGGCCGGACGGTCGGCGCCGAAGCCGATGGTCGTCACCATGTTCTTGCTCCAGTCCAGGCTGCCGTCGTCGGCCACGTGC
The DNA here is from genome assembly GCF_056404615.1 of Massilia sp. P2_C2. Lineage (NCBI taxonomy): Bacteria > Pseudomonadati > Pseudomonadota > Betaproteobacteria > Burkholderiales > Oxalobacteraceae > Massilia > Massilia sp. P2_C2. The sequence continues at coordinate 468 of NZ_JBFUDR010000047.1, forward strand.
GGATTGACCAGCTCGAGCTTGCGCACGGCCGCCTGCACGGCCTTCAGCAAGGCCGGGAAATCGGCGTCGGACGCCGTCGGCACGGCCTGCTGCAACGGGGCCAGTTCCGCCTTGAACGTCGCCAGCGACGGCGTCGTGTACGCGGCCGACGGGTCGTAGCCTTCGAGCGCGGCCTGGAACGCGGACGCGCGGTCCGGCTGCACGTTCRGGCGCGCCGTCATGGTACTGATGGCCACGCCGTCCGTCGCGCTGATCACGATGTCGTGTACGCCGGCCTGCCCCGGCCCGGGCGTCCAGTCGAATGCGCCGCTGGCCGCGTCGATGGTCGCACCGACCGGCAGCCCGACGCCCTCGTACGCGACGGTGTCGAGCGGGTTCGCGTCGGTCGCCGTGTAGTTCGCATGGTAGGGCACGCCTTGCACGACCACCTCCGTCACGGGGAACACGGGCATGGCGAAGCGCGGCGGGGTGAGCTGTGTCGGCGCCGCCATGTTCACGTAGTCCACGTCCACGGTCGCGCCTTCGGGACCGGAAAACCGGAAATACATGATGTTGTCCCCGAGCGCACGATTGCCGATGGCGGCGGCCGCCGTGTCGGGCACGATGTAACGCCATTGGCCGTGCGTGTCCGGTACCGTCATCAGCGACCACGGGCTGGCGTTGCGGCTGCCGCTGGCGGACAACGTCAGGGGCGCACTGGCACGCACCATGATCCCGACGGGCGCATACTTCGAGCGGTCCGCGTACTGGACGTCATGGAACACGATCGTCGCGCCGACCGGCGCAACGGCCGCGTGGCCGTACGTGCGCTCGCCTTCCGTGCGCATCGTCCAGTCGCCGTCGAGGAAGATCGACTTGCGCTCCGTCTCCAGGATGCCGGGGACGCCGGGCGGCAGCGGCACGCCCGTGAGCGCCTGCGGCAGCGTGAAGAACGCGGTGGGGCCCATGTCCTTGTCGTTCGGCGTCGCCGGACCCCACGGGATCGCCGGACCGTTCGCATGCGCCGCCGCCGTGGCCAGATAGGGTGCCTCCGCAGCAACGTCGACGCCCTCCGTGTACTTGTACGCATTGTAGATCTCGGGGATCGCGTCCACCTCGTACAGGCGGCCGCGGTAGGCCGGCGAGATGTTCGACGTGCCACCCGTCGTATCGGCCCATGGCGTGTCGTAGCCGAGCATGTATTGCGCGTAGGCGTTCGCGCCGCGCAGCAGGCGGTCGCCGCCGAAGCGGTATACGCTCACGGCATCGCCGCTGCCCGAGGGTTTGCCCGTGTACGGATCGACCTTCGTGCCTTGTGCGTTCACCATCCGCAGCAGGCCGCCGAGGATGTCGACGTTGTCGCCGCCGTGCGCCTGGTCGCGTGCCATTTCCTGGATCTGGTAGAACGGCACGCCATATTTGTTCAGGGGGTTGTCCGCCTCGATGCGCGGGATCAGCGGCAGCAGCGCGCCGTTGATGTCCTGCCGGGTCGAAGTCGCGTTCACGGTCATCCACTCGACGGTTTCGTCGTAGCGCGCGCGGTTGTCCGTAAAAATCGCACCGGCGAGGCGGCCGACCAGCGAGTAATTGTGCTGGTTCATGAAGCGCTCGTTACTGGCGAAGAACGTACGCTCCATCGGATCGATCAGGTTGTCCTTCAGCTTCTGCGTGTCCGTGTCGGTCCACGCGAGCGGGTAATCCGTGTACGTGGGATCGGCCGGCGTGTAGCGCATGATTTCGGCGGCCATCAGCATGCGCGACAGGGGCACGCCGTTGTGGATATGCGCATCGGGGAAATACGCGTACCCGTTCGGATTCATGTTGCTCCACGTGCGCAGGATGCGCATCGCATTGCGCCGGTACTCGTTGCGGCCCGTGACGTAGTACAGGATGGCCTGGGTCAACGCCCCCTGCGAATCGTTGATCATGCGCGTCTGCGCCGTGGTGCCGTTGTAGTTCGGCGTGTTCGGCGTATCGACCTTGGTTGCGTCGCGGTTCGTCGGCTGCAGGTTGATGTTCGCGTAGCTGCAGCACACGGTCGCCAGGATGCCGTAGTACGTCTTGTACGGCTCCACGTCGGCGCGGATCTGCGCGCGTACGTACTCCAGTTGCTCGGGCGTGAAGCCCAGGTCGGGATGCCGGAACCCGGCCGGACTGGCGACCGGCTGGGCCATGGGGGTGGCGACGAACGGCACTGCGTGGGCGCCCGTTCCCGGCAACGCCAGCGCCGACGCCAGTGCCAGCGCCACGATGCTTCCTCTCGCGTTGCTGCGCAACGCCCTCCACCTCGGATGTGCATGGTTATACATGATTGTCCTTATAAGTTTTGCTAACCAAATCGTTGGATGCCATCGACCACACTGCCTGGCAGCTGTTGTGTTATCGATAGCGCGCCGATCTTAGCATGAAGATAACGAACGCACAGCGAACGTGTTATCGTTAGCTCACATTGTTGTTTTCGCGACAAATTCGGTTCGAAAATTTCCCGGCGTTTCCTGCTGCGCAGGACGGGGCGCCGCTTCGCCCGTGTCCCGCCGACGCCGGATACGGGCATAAGCGCCGGCCGTAGCGGTCCTCGGAATAGGGAAACAAGGAAGAATCCGGAGCGCTGGCGGTACCCGGGAGAACAGGGCAAAAAAAAACCTGCCCGGTTGATCGGACAGGTTGAACGCGGGCTGGAACATGCCCACAAGGAGATCGCCAAACCGGCGGCAGCCGGTAGAAGCGCACGTTAACGATAACAATTTTTCCCGGACGTGTACAGTTTTTTTGCCCCAGGCATTACCCTTTTACGCCGATGCGCCAGTTCCCACGATTTTCGCCACACAGGCCTCCGGTTGTTGCAGCCCCATCCCGAAAGTTTGACTTTTTGAAATACCCTGTTATGATTGTTATCGATAACCGACAGCCACCAACCGAACCACGAGCAACCAGGAGACCGCAGTGTTCGAGAAGACTTATTACGCCACCCACCCCGAGATGATGGCCGGCGCCAGCAACGAGCAGCTGCGCCAGCGCTACCTGATCGACACGCTGTTCGCGGCCGACACCGTCACGCTGAACTATTGCCACGACGAGCGCTTCGTCATCGGCGGCGCGGCTCCCGTGCAAGGTCCGCTGGCCCTGCCCGCCCACACGGAACCGGCATCCGCCGCGGGCCAGCCGTTCCTCGCACGCCGTGAACTGGGCATCATCAACGTGGCCGGCGGCACGGGCCGCGTCACCGTCGACGGCCAGGCGTTCGAACTGGCCCCGCGCGACGGCCTGTACGTCCCGATGGGCAGTGCCGACGTCGTGTTCGAGTCACTGGACGCGGCCAACCCCGCCCGCTTCTACCTCGCGTCGACGCCGGCCCACGCCCGCTACGAGCTGACCAAGATCACCCATGCGCAGGCGATCCCGCTGGAGCGCGGTAGTTCCGCCACGTCCAACGAGCGCACGATCTACCAGTACGTGATCCCGGGCGTGTGCAAGTCGGCGCAGCTGCTGCTGGGCCTCACGATCCTCAAGACGGGCAGCGTCTGGAACACGATGCCGCCGCACGTGCACGAGCGCCGCTCCGAGGTGTATTTCTATTTCGACCTGCAGGACGACCAGCGCGTCTTCCACTTCATGGGCGCCCCGGATTCGGCACGCCACATCGTCGTCGCCAACGAGCAGGCCGTCGTGTCGCCGCCGTGGTCGATCCACATGGGTTCGGGCACCGCGAACTATGCCTTCATCTGGGCGATGGGCGGCGAGAACCTGGACTACACGGACATGAAGGTGCTGGACATCTGCCAGCTGAAATAAGGAAGGGGACCCCGACATGCTCGACCTGTTCAATCTCGCAGGGCGCACGGCGCTCGTCACCGGCGCCAACACGGGCCTCGGCCAGGGCATCGCCGTCGCCCTCGCGCAAGCCGGCGCCGACGTCGTCGCCGTGGGGCGCAGCCCCGCCACCGACACGGGCGCACAGGTAGCGGCCCTCGGCCGCCGCTTCCTCGACGTGCGCGCCGACCTGTCGTCCACCGGGCCCGTACGCGAGGTCGTCGATGCCGCGGTCGGGCTGAACGGCCGCCTCGATATCATCGTCAACAACGCCGGCATCATCCGCCGCGCGGACAGCCTCGACGTCGAAGAGGCCGACTGGGATGCCGTCGTCGACACGAACCTGAAGTCCCCGTTCTTCCTGGCGCAGGCGGCCGCGCGCCACATGGCGGCAAACGGCGGCGGGAAAATCATCAACATCGCGTCGCTGCTGTCGTTCCAGGGCGGCATCCGCGTGCCGGCCTACGCGGCCAGCAAGAGCGCCATCGCCGGCCTCACGCGCGCGCTGGCCAACGAATGGGCGGCGCAGGGCATCAACGTGAACGCCATCGCACCGGGCTACTTCGACACCAACAACACCGCCGCGCTGCGCGCCGATCCCGTGCGCGAGCCGGCGATCCTCGCGCGCATCCCGGCCGGGCGCTGGGGCCAGCCGCAGGATCTGGCCGGCGCCGCCGTATTCCTGGCCAGCCGCGCCAGCGACTACGTCCACGGCATCGTCCTGCCCGTCGACGGCGGCTGGCTCGCCCGATGAGCGCTGCCACCCCGATGTCGGGCCGCATCGTCTGCTTCGGCGAGATCCTGCTGCGCCTCGCGCCGCCGCCGGGCCGCATGCTGCTGCAGACGCCCGGCCTCGACACGTGCACGGGCGGCGCGGAAGCGAACGTCGCCGTCTCGCTCGCGCTGCTCGGCCACCGCACGGCCATGGTCAGCGTCCTGCCCGACAACCAGCTCGGCCACGCCGCGCTGGGCAGCCTGCGCGCCCACGGCGTCGACACGTCCTCGATCCGGCTGTGCCCGGGCCGCATGGGCCTGTATTTCATCGCGCCCGGCGCCGTCGTGCGACCTTCCGAAATCATCTACGACCGCGCCGGCTCGGCCTATGCGCTGGCCGATCCCGCCCTGTACGACTGGCCAGCGCTGCTGGACGGCGCCGCGTGGCTGCACGTGTCCGGCATTTCGCCGGCCGTCGGCGACAACCCCGCCCGGGCCGTGCTGGCGGCCATGGCCGCGGCCCGCGCGCGTGGCGTGCGCGTCGCGTTCGACGGCAATTACCGGGCCTCGCTGTGGGCCGAACGGAGCCAGGATGGCGCCGGACTGCTGCTCGAAGCGATGCGCCAGGCCGACGTCCTGTTCGCCGGTCCGCGCGACCTCGCCCTCGTGCTGGACCGACCGGACCTGGCCGACCCCGTACGCGCCGCGCACGCGGCCCGGGCCGCGTTCGCCGCCTTCCCGCACCTGGACCTGCTGGCCTGGACGTCACGGGTCCAGCACAGCGTCGATGAACACGAACTGTCGGCCGCGCTGCACACGCGCACCGATTCCGTGACGGGAGGCAGTTATCGCCTGTCCGGCATCGTCGACCGCATCGGCACGGGCGACGCGTTCGCCGCCGGCGTCCTGCACGGCCTGCAGTCCGGCATGGAAACCGCCGACGTGGCCGGGTTCGCGCTGGCCGCCGCCGCCATGAAGCATGCGATCCCGGGCGACTTCAACCTCGCGCGCGCGGACCAGATCGAGGCTGTCCGTACCGGAGCCTACGATGTGCGGCGCTGACGCATGGAGGCGCGTATGAGCGGCAGCTGGCGTCTCGCCTGGGAGCACGGCAGCGCGGAAGTGCAATCGCTGGGTGCGATGCTCGGGCCGTTGAGCCTGCGCATCGGCGCCGAGCGCGAACTGGAGATCATGCACGTCGCGCCCTGGGCCGGCATGACCCGCGCGGACAACCTGCCCGGCATCATGCGGCGCCTGCGCGGCGAATGGCCGTGCGTGCCGTTCGGGTGCACCGAGCCGCCGCACGGCCTGCCCGCGTCCTGGCGCACGCACGCCCCCGACGACGCCTGGAACCACGGCTATGCCGCGAACCATCACTGGCGCTGCGTGAGCGCGGACGAGCGCCGCATCCACCTCGCCATCGATTACCCGGCCAGCTCACCCATCGAACACATCGAACGCGTGATCGCGGCCGATCCGGACGGGCCGGCCATCGACATCGTGCTGCGCGTGTGGGCCCGCCGGCCTGCCCGGTTGCCCGCCGGGCTGCATCCGACGTTCCGCGTGCCGCCGTCGGCCGGCCGGGTGCGCGTGATGCTCGGCCCGCACGACGGCATCTTCAGCTATCCCGCGCAGCCCGCTGGCGCCGTGTCGCGGCTGCTGCCGGACATGCGCTCGAAATCGCTGGCGCGCCTGGCCGGCATCGACGGCGACGTCGACCTGGCCCACCTGCCGCTGGCCGCGCCGGCCGAGGAATTGCTGCAGGTGCGCGCGCTGGACGCTCCGGGCGCCGAGGCGCCGTTCGCCCTGCACTACCTCGATTACGACGCCTGCGTCGGCCTGTGGTGGGATACGGCGCAGCTGCCGGACCTGCTGCTATGGGTCAGCAACGGCGGGCGCATCCACTTTCCCTGGATGAGCAACCACGTGGCCCTCGGCGCCGAACCCGTGAACAGCCTGTTCGACCTGGGACGCATCGCGACGGCGCCGGCCGGCCATCCGCTGGCGGACCGGCTGGGCATCGCGATCGGCCCGGACGCGCCCTGGGAAACGCGCTACCGCATCGCCGCCTGGCCGCAGGCGTCCTCCCCAACCTCATCCTGAACAACGAGCCATGGCACCCGACTTCCGCTCCCCCGCATTCCTGCTCGACCACGTCGCGACGACGATGCGGTTCTACCACCCGCGCTGCATCGACCCGAGCGGCGGCTTTTACCACTTCTTCCGCGACGACGGCACCGTGTACGACCGCACGACCCGCCATCTCGTCAGCAGCACGCGCTTCGTGTTCAATTACGCGATGGCCTGGCGCCGCTTCGGCACCCCGGACTACCTGGCGGCCGTGCGCCACGGCGTCGCCTTCCTGCGTGACGTCCATCGCGATCCGGCCACGGGTGGCTACGCCTGGCAACTCGCCTGGGAAGGCGGCCGCAGGACGGTCCTCGACGGCGACAACCATTGCTATGGCCTCGCGTTCGTCGTGCTGGCATATGCGCACGCGCTGCGCGCGGGCGTCCAGGAGGCGCGCGGCTACATCGCCGAGACGTTCGACCTGATGGAGACCCGCTTCTGGGAGCCCGCGCACGGCCTGTACGCGGACCAGGCCAGCGCCGACTGGGGCACCCTCGACGGCTACCGCGGCCAGAACGCCAACATGCACTCGTGCGAAGCCTTGCTGGCCGCATACGAGGCGACGGGCGAGACCCGCTACCTGCACCGCGCCGAAACCCTGGCCCGCAACATCACCGTGCGCCAGGCCGGACTGGCCGGCGGCTACGTGTGGGAGCATTACCGCACCGACTGGTCGGTGGACTGGGACTACAACCGCGACGACAAGACCAACATCTTCCGTCCCTGGGGCTACCAGCCCGGCCACCTGACGGAATGGGCCAAGCTGCTGCTGCAGCTGGAACGCCACCGCGCGCAACTGCACGGCGAAGCCGGCTGGCTCGCCCCGCGCGCCATGCAGCTGTTCGACGCCGCGCTGCTGCGTGCCTGGGACGCGGACCACGGCGGCATCTGCTACGGCTACGCGCCGGACGACACGATCTGCGACGGCGACAAGTATTTCTGGGTGCAGGCCGAAAGCTTCGCGGCCGCCGCGCTGCTCGCCGTGCGCACGGGCGATCCGGCGTACTGGACCTGGTATGACCGCATCTGGACCTATAGCTGGAAGCATTTCGTCGATCATGAACACGGCGCCTGGTACCGCATCCTCGGGCCGGACAACCGCAAGCTGACCGACGAAAAGAGCCCGGCCGGCAAGACCGACTACCACACGATGGGCGCCTGCTACGACGTGTTGCGCGCGCTCGAGGAGACGCGATGAGCGCGCTGCCCCGCTTCGTCGCCGCCGGCGAGGCGCTGACGGACCTGCTGACGACGGGCCCCGGCACGTGGACGAGCCAGACGGGCGGGTCGACGTGGAACGTGGCGCGCGTCGTCGCCCGCCTCGGCATCCCGAGCGCCTTCGCCGGCGCCGTCAGCCGCGACGTGTTCGGCGCCGAGCTGGCTTGCGCGAACGCCGCCGCAGGCCTGGATGCCCGCTTCCTGCAGCAGGTCGACCGGCCGCCGCTGCTGGCCGTCGTGCACGAACGCCACCCGCCCCGCTACTTCTTCATCGGCACGGACAGCGCCGACCTGCATTTCGACCCGGCCCGGCTGCCGGACGGCTGGCAGGACGGCGCCGCCTGGGTGCACTTCGGCGGTATCAGCCTTGCGCGCGCACCGCTCGCGGACACGCTCGTCGCGCTCGCGCGCGACCTGAAACGGCGCGGCGTGAAGATCAGCTACGACCCGAACTACCGCGCGCTGATGGACGCCGGCTATGACGCCACGTTGCAGGCGATGGTCGCGCTGGCCGATGTCGTCAAGGTGTCGGACGAAGACCTGCACGGCCTGTTCCGCCACGACGACACGGCATCCGCGCTGGCGGCGCTGCGCGCCATGCATCCCGATGCCACGTTCCTGTTCACGCGCGGCGGCGACGGCGCCCACCTGATCCGGCCCGACGGCGCCTGGCGGGCCGCGGCGCCGCGCGTGGACGTGGTCGACACGGTGGGCGCCGGCGACGCCAGCATCGGCGCCCTGCTCTACAGCCTCATGACGTGGCCGGAGCGCAACGGCAGCCACCACCTGCGTTTCGCCGTCGCGGCGGGCACCGCGGCGTGCCGCGTCGCCGGGGCGCAGCCGCCGGCGCTGGAGGCCGTGCTGGCGCTGGCCGAGACCACGGCCGTCCAGCGCGACGAAGCGCAGGCATGAACGCTAGCCCGGGCGGGTATTGACATCCTCGCGCCCGCCCAACAGTATCTAGCCACGACCAGCGACGCCAAGATCGCATATTGACCCAGGAGACATGACATGGCAAAACGGCAAACGCACTTCAGATTCCTGTGCGGCTTCCTGTTCATCTACTTTTTCGCCCAGGCGATGAGCATCTCGCTGCTCGCCGTGTGGCTGGGCTCGACCATGAAGCTGTCGGGCACCGAGACGAGCTTCGTCTTCTCGGCCAATGCTTTCGCGGCGATGTGCTCGCAACCGATCTACGGCTTCGTGGCGGACCGCGTAGGCACCCGCCGCAACATCTTGTGGACGGTCGCCGCGCTCGTCGCGCTCTCCGGTCTGTTCTTCCCGTTCCTCTATGCGCCGCTGCTGAAGGCGAACATCCTGCTGGGCGCGGCCGTAGGCGGCCTTTACCTCGGCATCACCTTCGCTGCCGGCAGCTATGCGATCGAATCCTACGTCGACCGCATCGGCCGGCGCGACGGCTTCGAATACAGCCGTGTGCGGCTGTGGGGTTCGCTCGGCTTCGCCAGCGCCGCCGCATTCAGTGGCCGCATCTACAACATCGACCCGGGCATCAACTTCGCACTGGCGTCCGTGGCCGGCGTGCTGATGCTGGCGCTGCTGGCGGTGTGGCGCGCCGGTCCGGCCGACACCGGCGTGCGCGCCAAGGACAGCGTACGGCTCGCCGACGCGTTCGCGCTGCTGCGCATGCCGGGCTTCTGGCGCTTCATGGTGTTCGTACTGGGCGTGACGAATCTGTATCTCGTGTTCGACCAACAGTTCTCCCGTTACTTCGCGTCGCTGTTCCCGGACCCGCAGACCGGCGTCGCCATGTTCGGCTACCTGAATTCGACCCAGATCTTCCTCGAGGCGGGCGGCCTGTTCCTCGCGCCGCTGCTCGTGCGCCGCATCGGCGCAAAGAATGGCCTGCTGCTGGCCGGCTCGATCATGCTCGTGCGGATCGCCGGTTCCGGCCTTGCCGTCGGTCCCGTCTCGATCTCCGCGATGAAGCTGCTGCACTCGGTAGAGTTGCCCATCCTCGCCGTCTCGATCTTCCGCTACATCGCGCGCAACTTCGACAACCGTTTCGCGTCGACCGTGTACATGGTCGGCGTGAGCTTCGGCCACTCGATCGGCATCTTCGCGTTGTCGCCACTGGCCGGCATCGGCTATGACCACATCGGTTTCTCGTCGACCTATTTGTTGCTGGCGGGCCTGGGCCTCGTCTTCCTCGTCCTGTCCGCCTTCTTCCTGCTGCCCACGCCGCCGGAAGCGAAGGCACCCGCGGCCGAGCCGCTCGCCGAACCCGTCAAATGAATCCTGAAGGAGTACGTATGCACCCACCCCTGAACGCGGCCAGGCTGGAGCCGCTGAACACCGGCGCGCTGCCGCCGCACTGGAACGATGGCGCCGACCAGGCGACCCTCTCCCGCGCCATCGGCCGTGCGCTCGACGCCGTCGACCGCAACCWCACCWGGTTCGGCGACGCCTTCCCGATGCCCTCGTCGCAGGGCGGCGTCTACAAGGCGATGGACAACACGGAATGGACGAACGGCTTCTGGACCGGCATGCTGTGGCTCGCGTACGAGCTGTCCGGCGCCGCGCGCTACCGCGACGCCGCGCTCGCCCACGTGCGCAGCTTCCACGCGCGCCAGGCGCAGCGGATCAACGTCAACCACCACGACCTCGGCTTCCTGTACAGCCTCTCGTGCGTGGCCGGCTACGAGCTGACCGGCGATCCCCTTGCGGCCGAAGCGGCGCTCGGTGCCGCGCGCCTGCTGCTGCAGCGCTACCTGCCGGACGCGGGCATCATCCAGGCGTGGGGCGAACTCTCCGACCCCGCGCAGCGCGGCCGCATGATCATCGACTGCAACCTGAACCTGCCGCTGCTGTACTGGGCCAGCGACCACACGGGCGACCCGGCGTTCCGCACCGCCGCCGACCGGCACATCGAGGCCGCCGCCCGCCACATCGTGCGCGCGGACGGCTCTACGTTCCACACTTTCTTTTTCGACCCGGCCAGCGGCGCGCCGCTGCACGGCAAGACGCACCAGGGCCATGCGGACGATTCCTGCTGGGCGCGCGGCCAGGCCTGGGGCATCTCGGGCTTCCCCCTCGTCTACCGCCACAACGGCGACGCGCGCCTGATCGGCCTGGCGAAAGTGCTGTCCAACTACTACCTGAACCGCCTGCCGGCGGACGGCATCTGCCATTGGGATCTCGTGTTCACGTCCGGCCCGGAGCCGCGCGACAGCTCGGCCGCCGCGATCGCCGCCTGCGGCCTGCTCGAACTGGCGCGCCAGCTGCCGCTGGCCGACCCGCTGCGCGCCACGTACGAGCGCGCGGCCGCCGGGATGGTGCGCACACTGGCGGCCGATTATGCCGACACCAGCGGCACGGCGGGCGCCGGCCTGCTGAAGCACGCCGTGTACCACAAGCCGAACGGCGTCGGCGTGGACGAGGCCTGCATCTGGGGGGATTACTTCTACCTGGAAGCGCTCGTCCGGCTCACGCGCACCTGGCGTCCGTACTGGTGACGCACGCCAGACGGCAGCGCATCACTCATGCGCTTCCGTCGATTCGCGTTCGACCAGCGTGTACGGCATCAGCCGGTGCTGCGGCATGTACGACTGCCCGGCACGGCGCGCCCGGATGTGCTCGACCAGCAGCGCGACGGCGCTGCCCGCCATTTCCGAGATCGGCTGATGGATAGTGGTCAGTTCCGGCCACACGGTCGTCGCCACGGGCGTGTCGTCGAAGCCACAGACGGCGATGTCTTCCGGCACCTGCAGGTGCATGCCGTGCGCGACGGCGATGACGGCGGCCGCCATGTCGTCGTTGCTGGCGAAGATCGCGGTGGGCCGCGTCGGCTGGGCGAGCAGTTCGCGTGCCGCCAGCAGCCCCGAACGGTAGGTGAACATGCCCTGCGCCACGCGCTCGGCGCGCACCTCGAGGCCGGCCTCGCGCATGGCGTCGATGAAGGCCTGGTAACGCAGCTGGGCCGGCGTGTGCTCCGGGTCGCCCTTGACGAAGCCGATGTCCGTATGGCCCAGCGCCAGCAGGTGCTTCGTCATCGTCATCGCGCCTTCGTAGTCGTCGATGCRCACGGCCGACATCTGCGGCGACGGCCGCGCCGTGGCCACCGCCACGGACGGGATGCCCAGTTCCGACAGCTGCTTGAGGGCTGCCTTGTTGTCGCACAGCGGCGGCGGCACGAGGATGCCGTCGGCGCCGTCCGCGATCAGGCGGTCGATCGCCTTGCGCTGGCTGCGCAGGTTGTCGCAGTTCTCGAGGATCAGGTGCGCGCCCGTCTGGCTGCATTCGCCCAGGGCGCCGACGAGAAAGGCGCTGAGGAACGCGGCACTCGGGTTGCTGTACAGGAGGCCGACGCGCAAGGTGCCGATGCGCGCCGCGCGCGCCGCCACGTTGACCTGGTAATTCAGTTCCTGGATCGCGCGGTTGACCTTCTCCCGCGTCTTGTCGCTGACGCTCGCATTGCCGTTGATGACCCGCGAGACGGTCATTGCAGAGACGCCGGCCTTGTGCGCCACGTCCCATACGGTCGCCACGGCTGTGGGGCGGTCGCCCTGCTTCGTTTCACTACTCATTGATTGTTTGTCCTGTTGTCTGCCCAGACGGCTTTGTTATCGATTTCACTTTTTATCTCCTTGACACATCATACCGCCGTACCAACGGAAATGCCATGCAGTCGGGATAACCTTGATCGTGCCCAATCAGGAATGTTACCATGGGATCGATAACAACCCAACCAGGAGACCCCGTTGCTTGCTCTCTCGCCTGTTGATTCGCTGACGCGCACCGGCATCGGCGCCGCCGCACTGCTTGCCTGTATCGCCGGCGCAGGGTGCGCCGGCGTGGCCGGGACCGCGCCCGCTGCGACCGCCGCCGGATCGCCCATGGCCTCAGCCCCGTGGGTCGCCGACCTCGGCGACGGCCGCTACCGCAACCCCGTCCTGCATGCCGATTACTCCGATCCGGACGTGATCCGCGTCGGCGCCAGGTTCTACATGACAGCATCGAGCTTCAACAACGCACCCGGCCTGCCGCTGCTCGAATCGCCCGACCTCGTGAACTGGACGCTCGTCGGCCATGCCCTGCCCCGGCTGGAGCCGGCCRCCATGTTCGACCGTCCGCAGTATGGCAAGGGCGTGTGGGCCCCCTGCCTGCGCTGGCACGATGGCCGGTTCTGGATCTTTTATCCCGACCCGGACCAGGGTGTATTCGTCGTCACGGCGGAACATTTCAACGGTCCGTGGACCGCGCCCCGCCTGCTGCTGGCCGGGCGCGGCATCATCGACCCGGCCCCGCTGTGGGACGACGACGGCAATGCCTGGCTCGTGCACGCCTGGGCGAAGAGCCGCGCCGGCATCAACAACATCGTCACGTTGCGCCGCATGGACCCGCAGGCCACGCGCATGCTCGACAATAAAGGCACCGACATCATCGACGGCGGCAGCTATCCCGGCTATCACACGGTCGAAGGCCCGAAACTGTACAAGGCGCACGGCTATTACTATGTGTTCGCGCCGGCCGGCGGCGTCGAGATGGGCTGGCAGGCCGTGTTCCGGTCGCGCAGCATCACCGGGCCGTTCGAGGCGCGGCGCGTGATGGACCAGGGCGATACCCCGGTCAACGGCCCGCACCAGGGCGCCTGGGTCGATGCGCCGGACGGCAAGGACTGGTTCGTGCACTTCCAGGACAAGGGCGCCTACGGCCGCGTCGTGCACCTGCAGCCGATGCGCTGGGAAGACGGCTGGCCCATCATCGGCGCGCCGGGCCGCAAGCCGGGCACGGGCGAACCCGTGATCACGTACACGAAGCCGGTCCAGGGGTATGGCCCGGCCGCGCCGGCGACGAGCGACGCCTTCGCCGGCCCGAACCTGGGGCCGCAGTGGCAATGGGGCGCCAATCCGGCGCCCGGCTGGTATTCGCTGGCCGACAACCCCGGCCGCCTGCGCCTGTACACGCAGGTCGTGCCGGAGGCGGATGGCTTCGTGCGCGCGGCGGGTTCCATCCTCACCCAGAAGGCGCCCGCATCTCGCTTCATCGTCGAGACGCGCGTGCGCGTCGACGGCGCCGCGGACGGCGACCGCGCCGGGCTGATCGTCAACGCGATGCAGTACGCCTGGGTGGGACTGCGCAGTCACGGCGGAAAGACGGAACTCGTGCGCACCGTGTGCGGCCCGTTCGGACCGCGCTGCCGCGAAGAGTCCACGGTGATCCTGGCCGACGCGCCCGATGCGCTCACGCTGCGCATGCAGATGAGCGAAGGCGGCTTCGTCAACTTCGCCTACAGCGTGGATGGCCGCGCGTTCAAGCCGGCGGGCGATGCGTTCCCGGTCACGCGCGGCACGTGGGTCGGGGCGCAGGTCGGCCTGTTCAGCGTGGGCGCGCAGGCGCGTACGCAGCGCTCGTTCCTGGAAGCCGATTATTTCAATGTGACGGCGCCGGGCGTCGGGCCGTACTGAATGCAACGGCTGCCGGCCGGCTCTGCGCYGGCCCGGGCAGCCGCCGACGTCCCACCGGATCACCGATCGCTTCCCACCGGGAATTCGCTGCGCAATTCCGGCAGCACGTTCAGCAACTCCCGTTCGACCATGCGCGCAAAATAGTCCGCGCCCTTCCTGCCCAGATGCGTACGGTCGAATGCCGTCTTCGGTCCCGACGGTCGCTGTGCGTTTTCCGGCGCCGTGCCTCCGACGCCCGGCGCACCCGGCAGTACGGCCGGCCCCGCATAACCCAGGGGACGCGGGACGACAGCCAGCGTGTCCGCTTCGTCCTGCCCCATGTCCTGCACCGCGGCATGGCTGTCCGCATTCAGGTCCAGCACCGGCACGTGTGCCTGGCGCGCGACCTTCAGCACGGCTTCCGCCCACGGGCGCAGGTTGTTATCGAGCTTGCCGTCGACGAAGGTGCGGCGTGTCAGGGGCGTCACCAGCACAGGGATGCCGCCCAGTGCCTTCACCTCGCTGGCGTAGCGCGCCATATTGGCCGGGAATACCGTGGCCAGATCGGTGCTGTGCCCCGGCTTGCCCGGCTGGTCGTTGTGGCCGAACTGGATCAGCACATAAGTGACGCGATACGCGGCGGCGCCGCGCAACAAACCCTCGACCTCGTTCCAGCGTCCCTCCCTGCGGAAGCTGGCGGAGCTGCGTCCCGCGCGTGCCAGGTTCAGGCAGGTGTCTGCCACGATCAGCCGTTCGCAGAACGCATTTCCATAGCCACTGGTCCTGGCCATCGTCGAATCGCCGACGAGGATGAAGCGTACGGGCCTGGCCTCCTCCGCGTGTACGCCTGCGCCCGCCATGGCCCAGGCCAGCGCCACTCCGATCGCCCGTATGTCGAACATGGTTCCCTCCATTTGATGCGTATGACCTCAGCGGGGTCGCTCATCCCGCTTGACGAACGCCTGCAGCGCCAAGAAAAAACCCGCCCCGACGAGTGCCGGGGCGGGACAAGAAAGCGGGCACGGGTCCCGCGACGAGAGAACGAATCTCAGAGGTTGCCGAACGTGTAGTTCAGGCCAAGGCTGTAGGAACGGCCATTGTAGAAGTGCTGGAACTCCATCTGGGTCTCGGTCGCGCCAGGCACGCCGACGCCGCGGTTACCCGCCTGGTTCGTGAGGTTCGTGGCAGTGAAGCGCAACGTCAGGTTATCAGCGACCTTGTAGCTGGCCGAAGCGTCAAGCAGGCCATAGGCTTTGATGTAGCGGGACCAAATCGGGTACGGGTCCACGCCGAACAGCACCGACGGCGAACGCCAGGTATAGACCAGGCGGCCGGACAACTTGTTGTCCTCGTACATCGCCGACAGGCTGTAGTTGTTCTTCGATACGAACGGCTGGAGCGTGTGGACGATGACCGGCGCTGCGGCAGTACCGAAATTCAGCGGGTTGTCCGTCTTGACGAAGCTATACGAACCGGACACACCGAAATTTTTCAGGATGCCGAAGCTGGAGTCGAAGAAGTACTGGCCCGCCACCTCAAAGCCGCGTGCATAACCCTTTTCGGAGTTGACCTGCTTGCTGACCTGATACTGGCCACCGCTGCAACCGTTGTCCAGCACACCTGAATACGGCGCCACGTTGCTGAGCGTCTCGCACGAGTTGATCGCGTTGGGGAAGTCCTTGATCTCCTTGTCGAACACGGCGAAGGACGCATAGTTCGTCTTGTTGAAATAGTGCTCCAACGAGATATCGTAGCTGTCCGCGACCAGCGGGCGCAGGGACGTATTGCCGATGCTGCCAGTGCCGGTGGTCGTGTTGACGCTGATCGTAGGATTCAGCGAACCCAGTCCAGGACGGGTCATGCCCCGGCCATAACCAAGGCGCACCAGGGAATCCGGCGCGAGATCATAGGTCATGTTAAACGTCGGCAGCACGTTGTTGTAATTGTTGGTCTTGACCACGTCCACCAACGCGCCTGCGGCGGCCCCAGGACGCAGGTCCGCGGCGCGCGCCATGGCCACCGTTTGGGTGCGCACGAAACGCACGCCGACATTACCCTTGACGCGCTCGTCGAACGCACTGAAGTCGCCGGACACATAAGCGGCGGAGTCATGTTCGCCGAACACCGTGCGCCCCGACGCAATCTCGGGCATGGAGGCCTCGGACGGGAGGCCGAAACCCGGGAATGCCGTGCGAACCTTGTCACCCAGCAGAGCATCCGGCGAGTACACCAGGTAACCGCCGCTATAGCCGGCTTCGCCTCGCATGAAGTTGGCCGGCGCCGTTTGCAGATTACCGGCCAGGGTGGCGGCCGACGTTGCATTCGAGCGGCTTGCGTTCACGTCTTTCTTGTCCGATGTCAACCAGGAGCTGACGCCATAGTTCTGGAACAGATCATGCTGATACGCAAAACGGCCTCCGAAGCGAAGCTTGTTGAAGAAGCCGTCCAGGTCGTACGTGCCGGCCAACGCCATTGCGAAGCCGTTATCGGAATTATGGTAGTGCTGGCCGTTGTTGTAGTCCTTGAACACGAAGTTGTTCGGATCGCTCAGGCTCGGACCGCTGAAGTTCAGGTATTGCGGCGCGCCATCGGCCACGCGCGTGGTCGCCCACTGCAAACCGGCTGCCGAATCCAACCGGATCGAACGGTTATCGCTCCGCTTATCCGACTTGATGTAGTTGAAGTCACTCTTCAGCGACAGGCCAGCGATCGGGGTCCACTCGGCGCCGAACGCGCCGATCCCGGTCCACCATGGCGTGTGCTCGTCGCCACCGACGGTCGTCACGGTGGAATTAAGGAAAGTGCCGCTCAGGAAGCGCTTGTTCAGAATCGTGTCATTTGAACCGCCGTTGCTGTTGCGGTTAGCCAGATTTTCGTTGTAGTTGAACGGCGTTGTCTGCAGGTTTTGGACGTTACCGCCGTCGTTCGAATTGAGGCCGCGGTAGTTCTGATGGTAGATGAAGTAGTAGTAGTTGGCTTCGGCGTAGAAGCGCAAGGTATTGCTGGCGCGATAATCGGCAGCCAGGTTCAGGCCTTTACGCGTGCGCATGATGACTTCTTCGAACACGTTATTGGTCATCGAAGTGCCCAGCATCACATTGTTTTGCTGGTCAGCGGTCAAGCCCGTCATATCCGGCGTCTGCGCGCCGGTGGCGTTCACGTTCTGCAGGAAGCTGATGTCGCTGCGGCCGACATAGCCAGCCATCGGTGCGTTGTTCGAATTCGAGGTGTTCTTGGCGGCCAGCGTAGCGTATTCGGCGCTGTCGCCGCGGATCGCGCGCTTGAAGCTGGGGCCGCGATTGGCTGGGTCATTGTCGTTGCGCGTCGTGCTTTTCTGGTAAGTGGCAGCCGCCATCACCCCGATACGGCGACCGCCGCCGAGGTCGAAGCTGTTGGCAAGCAGGCCGAACAATTCCGGCTCGGCCTTCTTGGCCAGATCGTTCTCTCGATAGTTCACGGATAGCGACGCGGTCAGCTTCTTGAAATCGCTCGGCCTGCGGGTACGGACGTTGACCAGGCCGCCGATCCCGCCTTCGATGTGTTCGGCCGACGGGTTCTTGTACACGTCGATTCCGGCGACCATGCCAGGGACCGCCGCCTCGACGTTGAATTCGCGGCCACCGGCGCTGAAATACTGACGTCCATTGGTCTGGAACGCGGTGTAGCCCAGGCCACGGATGGTCACCCCGGAGCCGAAGCCCCCCCAGGGCGCGGAAGCCTCGCCGCCGAAGCGGTAGGCCTGCACGCCTGGAATGCGGGTCATCGTTTCACCGACGTTCGTGTCCGGCAGCTTGCCGATGTCTTCCGCAGTGATCGAATCGACCACTTCCATCGTGTTGCGCTTGATCGCGACCGACGACTGCGCGCTGGCGCGGATACCGGTCACGACGACGGTATTGGCATCGGCCTGCTGCGCGAACGCGTGACCGGCGAAGGCCTGGGCGAGGGCGATGGCCACGACCGACATCTTCGGTCCGATATATTGCTTTTGATGCATTGTATTCTCCTCTGCTTCTGTTTTGGTTGTCGCCGGATCAGTCGTCCGGCGCTCTAGGTATCGATAACAAACCCGTATTAATTATATGCGCCATCCTTTCGTTGTATGTATGCCTAAGAGAAATTTCATGTTCGCTGTGGCATCTTTACGACGCCGCGGGTTTGACACGTGCTGGAGCTTCCGGCCCGGGACGCACAGGCCCCGGGCTACGCGTCCCGGACTGCGCGTCCCGAACCTCCCATCATTCGGCCGCCATGCGCTCCGCGCGCACAGGTGCGATCACGAAACGGTAGCGAGCGTGTTGCAGCGGGATACGGTACTTCACGTGCGGCCGGCCGTCGAGGCTCCAGCCGGTGTCGCCGCCGACGCCCGCCTGGGCCATGTCGACCAGCACGGAGCCGTCGCCATGCGGCGCGATCTCGGAACTCTTCCACGTGCCGCGTGGCCGCAGGTACAGGTCCTCGTACGGGAACGCCAGCGCATTGAACGCGAACGGCGTGTCGGCGCCGATGCGGATGCCGGTCCCGTCTCCGCCGCGCAGCTGGAACCAGCGCACGTCCGTCTTGTTGCCGCTTTCCTGCGGCCGGATATAGCCGTGGTACTGGTCGGCCAGCTTGCCGTCATACAGGCCGAGGGCGGCGCCCGTCTTGCGGTCGGCGTACGACTCCTGCGGGCCGCGGCCATACCAGCTCAGCGCATCCAGCGCCGGCAGGCTGTCGAAGCGCAGGCCCAGGCGCAACGGATCCGGCAGGTCGTCGCGCAGCGGCGTGAAGCTCGCGTTCACCTCGACGCTGCCGTCGGCGCGCATGCGATAGACGTTTTCCCAGTGCGCGGCGCCGGCGCCGAAGCTGAACAGCACGCGCACGGCATCGCCGTCGACCACGACGTCGCGCACCTTGCGCTGTTCCGTGAACGTCTGCCACACCTTGTGGCTCTTGTCCACGCCCGCGCCTTCGTCATTGTCCGTCAGCCCGCGCCAGAAGTTCGGCGCGCCGCCCTTGAGCACCGTGCGTCCCGCCACGGCATAGGTCACGAGTCCGGTATCGGGCGCCAGGCGCAGCACGGCGTCGCCGGCCCGCAGTTCCACCGCGCCGTCCGTGCGCACCGGGGCGACGCCTGCCCCATCCTTGTGCGCGACCGGAGCCGCGGCCAGCACGAACTGCGACCAACCGACGACGCTGCCCTTCTCCACACCCGGCTCCGCGGCGCGCAAGCGGGCGTGTACCGTCAGCACCCGTTCACCGCCGGGCGCGACCTCCGGCAGCGCCAGCGCCAGCTTCTGGCGGCCGCCGGCCGGCACCGCGGCATCGGCCAGCGTGCCGCGGGCCACATTGACGCCGTCGCGCGCCAGTTCCCAGTCGAAGGCCAGGTGCGACAAGTCGCGCATGTCGTAGCGGTTCACCACCTCGATCGCGCCGGCGGCCGGGTCGCCTTCGAACACGACGGGCGAATAGACCTTCTGCAGTTCGAAATATTCCGGATCGGGCGTGCGGTCGGAACGGACGACGCCGTCGCCGACGACGCTGTTGTCGCCCCGTTCCGGATTCAGGTCGAAGCCGGACGCCCAGTAGGTGCGGCCCTTCTCGTCACGCGCGATGATGCTCTGGTCGACCCAGTCCCACACGAAGCCGCCCTGAAGCTTGCGGTGCGCGCGGATCACCTGCCAGTAGTCTTCCAGGTTGCCCAGCGAATTGCCCATCGCGTGGGCGTACTCGCACTGGATCATCGGCTCGCGAAAGTTCGGATCGAGCGCGTAGTCTTCCATCTTCTCGATATCGTCGTACATGGGCGCATAGATGTCGACGTAGGCGTTCGGCAGGTGTTCCTCGCCGATGGTGCCGTGGCCCAGGTAGCTGATCAGGCGCGTCGGATCGTTCTTGCGGATCCAGGCGGCGGCGTTCTCGAAATTCGGTCCGGTGCCGGCCTCGTTCCCCAGCGACCAGAAGATGACCGACGGCGAATTCTTGTCGCGTTCCACCATGCGCGAAATGCGGTCGAGGTGGGCGATGCGCCAGTGCGGTTTGTAGCCCAGCTGGATCGCCGCGCGCGTCTTCGCGTCCGGCGATTTGTCGCCCATCTCCATGTAGCCGTGCGATTCGAGGTCGGCCTCGTCCATGATGTACAGGCCGTATTCGTCGGCCAGGTCATACCAGCGCGGATCGTTCGGATAGTGCGATGCGCGCACGGCGTTGACGTTCGCACGCTTCATCAGCTCGATGTCCTTGTGCATCGTCTCCATCGACATCACGCGCCACGTGTAGGGATCATGTTCGTGGCGGTTGACGCCCTTGATCATCACGCGCCGGCCGTTCACGCGCACTTCGCCGTCCGCCACCTCCACGGTGCGAAAGCCGATGCGGCGTGACGTCGCCGACACGAGCCGCCCCTGCGCATCCGCCACCTCGACGAGCAGAGTGTACAGGTTCGGCGTCTCGGCCGACCAGGGCCGTACGGACGGGATGGCGCCCGCCAGCACCGCCTTGCGGTCGGCGCCCGGCTTGCCCTGCGCGCGCAGCACTTCGCGCTCGCCGTCCAGCACGCGCGCCTGCACTTGCAGGTCTGCCGGCGCGCCAGCGACTTCCGCGACGAGTTCGAAGCGGCCGTCGCGGTAGGCTGGCTTGGCCAGCGACGCCGTCACGCGATAATCGCGCAGGCGCGTCTTCGGTTCGGCATACAGGTACACGCTGCGTTCGATGCCGTTCACGCGCCAGAAATCCTGGTCTTCCAGGTAGGAGCCGTCCGCCCAGCGATACAACTCGATCGCGATCGTGTTGTGGCCCGGCTTCACGTAGTGGGTCAGGTCGAATTCCGCGGGCAGCTTGGAATCCTCGGAATAGCCGACTTTCCGGCCATTCACCCACACGTAGTACGCGGCGCCGGCCGCGCCGATCTGCAGGAACACGTCGCGGCCCGACCACGCGGCGGGCAGGTCGAAGTCGCGCCGGTACGAACCCACCTCGTTCAGTTCATGCGCGATATACGGTTCGTTGGCGGGGAACGGGTAGCGGATGTTGGTGAAGATCGGCTTGCCGTAGCCCTGCGCCTGCAGCATGCCCGGCACCTGGATATGCCCCCATTTGGCGACGTCGTACGACGGCTTGTAGAAATCCTTCGGGCGCACGTCCGGATTCGTCGAATATTTGAACGACCACGTGCCGTCCAGCGACAGGTAATATTGCGACGCGGCCTTGTCGCCGGCCAGCGCCTTCTCGCGCGACTCGAAATTGAAGAATGTGGCCTTCATCGGTTCGCGGTTGACGGCGACGACTTCCGGCTGTTCCCACTCGGCCGGCGTGGCCTTGGCCGCCTGGGCAGCCTGTGCCGGCAGCGCGGATGCGGCCGCTGCCACCAGCGCGGCGGCAATGATTCTCGTTGATGTCATGGTATCTCCGTTATTGTTATGCTTGCTTGCGGTGGTCCGTCAGCGGAAGCGCAGGCCGTCCACGAATTCGTTCACCTCCAGCAGTCCCGGCTGGGGTCCGGTGAGGCGCTTGCCACCCGCGGTCACGTTCTCGATCGTGACGTTCTTCACCTTGCGCGCAGCGTCGCGCCCCGTGATCAGCGATGCGCTGGGCGATCCCCTGCCCGTGTAATGGATATTGCGCAGGGTGACGTTCTCGATCCCGAGCCCGGGGCTCGTGTTGTACTTTGCGGTGTAGGCGATCTTGAAGTTGAACAGTTTGCCCTCTTCGATGCGGTCGACGCGGATATCCTCGAACACGACGTCGCGCACGAGGTTGTCGTCGCCGGCCATGATGCCGAGCGCACCCTCGTATTCCGGGTCGTCCTCGTCGTGGTCCAGAACGTCGATGTTGGAAAAACGCAGCCGCTCCAGTATTTCGCTGCGCGGGTGGTCCGCCGTCGGCGTGTTGCCGTGGATGCCGATCATGACGGCATGCGCGATGTCGGCCCACAGCGTCGTGTCGCGCACTTGCACATCGCGCGTATCGCCCCAGATGTCCCAGCGGTGGTTGTAGAACGTGAGGCAGTCGTCCGACGTGCGCACGAAACTGTCCGCGATCGTCACGCGTTCGCAGGCAAAGTGGCCGAGGCCGTCCGACCACTGGCCGGCGCCGATCGTGCGGATGTTCTTTTCGACGAGGTCCTGCGAAGTGATGCAGCGCATCGTGCCGTGCGGCTGGTTGATCGCGATCGGGCCGTCGATCTCGACATTGCGCGCATTCCGGATGGTCGTCACGTCGGTGCCGTCAAACAGGCCGTCGCTGATCACCTTCACATCCTCGACACCGTCGATGACCAGCGGGCTTTTCAGAATGGCCGAACCGTGGATGTACACGGTGCTGTGCGAACGGATGCGGAAGTCGCCCTTGTGGATGCCGGGACCGAAGAACACGGTGTTGCGCGTCAGGTCCGGCGTCGTGCCCATGCCGATGTCGTTCGAGGACAGGCCTGCGGGCACGGCCGGCATGTCGGCGCGGATCGCATGCGTGAACACGTGCAGGTTGTGGAGGCGGTCGTCGTCGAATTCGACGCTGAGGTTTTCCGGGCGGTGCATGATGAAATAGGCGATGCCGTCGCGCACGACCGGCTTGATGCCCTTTGCGTCCGGGCGCACGGTCACCTTCGAGAACAGGCCGTTGTTCTTCTGGACCGCCACTTCCACCGTGCCGTCGAAATTGAAGAAGACCATCGAGGCATCCTGTGCCTTATCGAGGTCGACCTTGACATTGTATTCATACAGGTCCTGCCACGCGCCGCCAGGGACGCGCACGCGCACCGTGTAGTCGTCGTTGTGATGGCTGTAGCGAATGGGATTGGGGAACGGATGCACCTGCACCCGGCTGTCTGCCGCCTGCGCCGCGGCGGGCGCGCAAGCTGCGAACAGGCCGACGCAAACAATGGCCAGCGGCGCGGCCCACCGGCGCGCGAACGCACGTAACGTGAACAAATGTAGTCTCCTCTGCCTGCGCGTCCGGTATGCGCCGTCGCCGGGCTTATTGTTTGTGGCGCCGCGATTGCCGATCCGTCGCGCCGCTCGTGGTATCGATAACAGGTACAGACTGATTTATAGCACAACTGACCAGCCCGTCAAGTTTGCGCGTCACTTCTGGACAAGACACTCCTTGATGACGCCGATCATACCTGTGCCCACCCCGCGCGAGCCATATGTTTTTTGTAGAAATCGATATGTTTTATAGATGCCAACCACTTGTGCTGACGCATTTCCACACCAGGAGATAGCGCTATGATGCTCGTTGCGGATATCGATAACAAATACTGCCGGTCCCGTCAGCATCCGCAGTGGCATCCCAAGACTGACGGAGTTCGACCGCGGTTTCTAACCTGAATGCCATGGAGGAATAGATGAAACGACCCGAAACACCAGGTGTCCCCTCGCCCCGCCCCGCCCTCGATCCGTCGGAAGCCCCCGACGAGGTCTCCCGCGCGGAACTGGGGCGCCGCAGCTTCCTGCTGAGCCTGGGTGCCCTCGCCCTCACCGGTTGCGGTGCCGGCAACGGCGAGCCGGCCGGGAGCAAACTGCTCGCGAATGCGGCCTCGCCCACGACGACGGCCGCGACCACCACGACGGCCTTCGTCCACCCCGGCCTGCTGCACACCCAGGCCGACTTCAACCGGATGGCGGCCAAGTACACGCTGAGCCCGTGGTCCGGCAGCTGGAACATCCTGATCGCCAACGGGCATTGCAGCACGACCTACAACTACAATCCGCAAGCCATCGTGTACCGCGGCTACGACGGCGTCCATCCCGAGAACTACAGCAGCCTGTACAACGACGTGGCCGCCGCCTACGCCTGCGCCCTGCGCTACAAGATCACGGGCGAGACGGCCTACGCCGACATGTCCGTGACGATCATGAACGCCTGGTCGGCCGTGCTCACCTCGATCCAGGGCACGACGGATGCCGCGCTGGCGGCGGGCATCTACGGCTATGAATTCGCCAACGCCGGCGAGATGATGCGCACCTACACCGGCTGGGCCGCGGCGGATTTCGCCCGCTTCCAGAACATGATGAAGACCGTGTTCTACCCGATCAACCACGACTTCCTCATCCGCCACAACAACACGGACGTCACGCATTACTGGGCCAACTGGGATCTGTGCCAGATGGCCTCGATCCTGGCCATCGGCGTGCTGTGCGACGACCAGTCGCTGTTCGACGAGGCCGTCAACTACTTCAAGGGCGGCGCGGGCAATGGCGCCGTCGCGCAGGCGGTGTACTACATCCACCCGGGCTTCCTGGGCCAGTGGCAGGAATCGGGCCGCGACCAGGGCCACGCCACCCTCGGCATCGCACTCATGGGCGCCATTTGCGAGATGGCGTGGAACCAGGGCGTGGACCTGTACGGCTACGACAACAACCGTTTCCTGATGGGCGCGGAATACGTCGCGAAATCGAACCTGATCCAGTCCGGCACGACGTATTACACGGTGCCCTACGTCCCGTACAACAACGTCGACAACGTGCAGCAGAACGTCTTTGCGACGAACAGCCAGGGCACGCCCCGTCCGTGCTGGGCCCTCGTCTACAACCACTACGTCAACCGCAAGGGCCTTGCCGCCCCGTACTCGAAGCAGTTCGCCCAGGTCGTGCAACCCGAGGGCGGCGGCGGCAACTACGGGGCGACGAGCGGCGGCTATGATCAGCTGGGCTACGGCACCCTCACGTGCACGCGCGACCCGATCGCGGCAGGTGCCGCGCCGAGCGGCCTGAAGGCGCGCGCGCCGGCCGGCCAGGTGGAGCTGTCGTGGTGGGGCAGCGCCTACGCCACCAGCTACAACGTCAAGCGCGCCACGTCCACGAGCGGCCCGTGGACCACGATCGCCACCGGCATCACCGACCTGCTCACCTGGACGGACAATCCGGGCACGGGGACTTGGTACTACGTCGTCAACGCCGTGACGCCGACCGGCACCACGGCCGACTCGAACCGCGCCACGGCCATCGTCGGCAAGACGCTGCACACCTACCTCGCCTGCAACGAGGGAACGGGGACGACGGTGGGCGACGGCAGCGGCAACGGCCATGCCGGCACGCTGACGGGCAGCGGCACCTGGGGGACCGGCAAGTCCGGCAGCGCGCTGGCGCTGAACGGCAGCACGGACTACGTGACCCTGCCGGCCAACCTGGTGACGGACCTGACCGACTTCACGGTCTGCACCTGGGTCTATTGGAACGCGTCGCGCAACTGGGAACGCGTCTTCGACTTCGGGTCGGGCACGGGACGCTACATGTTCCTCACGCCCCGTTCGAGCAGCGGCGTCGTGACCTTCGCCATCACGGTCGACGGCGGCAACGGCAGCCAGACCGTGGCCGGCACGGCCGCGCTGCCGACGGCGCAGTGGGTCCACGTGGCCGTCACGCTGTCGGGCCGCACGGCCACGCTGTACGTGAACGGAACCGCGGTCGGCAGCAACACCAACGAGTTCCTGCCGCCGTGGCAGYTGGGCGGCACGACCCAGAACTGGATCGGCCGCTCGCAGTACTCGGCCGATCCGTACTTCAACGGCCGGATCGACGAGTTCCGCATCTACCGCGGCGCACTCAGCGCGGCGGACATCGCGGCGCTGATCGCTTCCAGCTGATGTAAAACGGCCGGCCCGTCTTCCAGCGGGCCGGCCGTGCAGTTCAACGCCGGTGCCTGCCCAGGAATTCGAGCATCATGCGGCTGGCGTCCGGCCCCGCTTTCGCATTGAACTCGAACGCCGGGTCGCCACCGCTCCATGCATGGCGCAAACCTGCGACACTGACGACGCGCAGCAACACCTTGCGGCCCACGACGTAATCGTGGATCTCGTGCGCATGCCGGCTGCCGCCCCGTCCGGCAGGCTTCACCGCCACCCGCGTCGCCGGACCGGGCGGCAACCCGTTCAATTGCATCCACTGCCGCGCCAGTTGTCGCTGGTTCACCGGGTGGACCACCTGGTCGTCTTCGCCCTGGATCAGCAGGGCCGGCATCCGCGGCATCGGCCCGGCCACGGCCGGCAACGCCTGCGTCGAGCGGCGCTGCAACAGACTTGGAATGGCCGCGTCCGCGTGCACCGGGGCACCGTGACGCATCACGTGCAGCGCGCCCAGCGGGCCATGACCGGCACCGAAGACCGGGCCGGAATGCAGGCCGACAGCGGCAATCAGTTCGGGATGATTCAGTGCCAGGATGGCCGCCATGCCGGCGCCGGCAGAGAGCCCGCAGGCATAGATGCGGTGCCGGTCGATCCCGTGCCGTTCACTCACGGTGCGGATCAGCGCCGCCAGTATCCTGGTATCGCCGCCCCCGTGCTGGGTGGACCGGTCATACCAGCGCCAGCAGCGTTGCGTCTGCACGCTCACCGGTTGTTCCGGGTAGAGCACCGCATAGCCTTTGTCTTCCGCCAGCAGGTTCATGCGTGTGCCCTGGGCAAACTGCGTCGCGTTTTGCTGGCAGCCGTGCAGCATGACGACCAGTGGCCAGCCGTTGCGCGCCACGGTGTCCGGCACGCGATCCGGCACATACAGCCAGTAATTCATGGGCTGCGCGACCGCCTGGCCGGGCTTGCGTGGCGGCAGATACTGCCCCGCCAACCATGCACCGGGCGCGGACAGTGCATCTGGTCGCGCAGGCCGCCGGACCACGGGCGCCGCCGGCTGTGCGGGTGCGCGCCTGGGCGGCGCCTTGTTTGACGCGGACTTGCGGGGTTTGCGCGCCGGCGTGGGTGTCGCGTAAGCGTCCAGCAGCTTCACCAGCGTCTTCTGCTGCGACTTCGCGGCACGCGTCAGACTGCGCAGTAATCGGGTACCTGGGGCCAGTTTCGCCATATTTTCTCGGCATATTATGGTGCAGTGCAATATACCGATCTACCCGTCCGCGCACTGTACGCTGGCGTACGTATCCGCTGACTGGCAGGCGAGGTCCCAACGTTCTTATGTCAGTGAAAGTTAGTGAGAATCTCCGACCCGCCAGCCATTACAATCTGGCTCTGCCATTGAACGCGGCTTGCAAACTTCCGTCGGGAACCCTGAAATGTTCGAATCTCTCCAAGGCGCGCTGGATACGGCCCGCAATCTGCTGAACACCGATGCCGGGCTGCTGCGCCAGGGCCTGGCGCCGCTGGCCCGGCTCGACGCCGGCCTGGCCGCGCGCGCCGCCCAATACGTGGCCGATGGTGCGGACCCGGGCGTCCTGTTCGAGCTGCCGCCACATGCGTCCGAGGCATCGACGCTGCTCGGCAGGCCGGGTGGACTGCGCTGGCACATGCGTCATGCCGACGCGGCGACGGCCAAGGACGTGCAGGCCGGCGTCAAGGCACGCGACTCTTTCTACCGGCGGGCGACGGACACGCCCGAATCGCTCGCGAGGCTSGTGCGGCTGGGCCACGTGCTGGAAGCCGCCGACCAGCGGCTGTCGCTCGACCGCGCCGGCCCGGCGGCGCCCGACTGGCTGCAGTACGTGCTGAACGACGCCTTGTGGGGTAGCGTGCCCGACGAAGCGTCGCACGCCGAGGCCTCGCTCGTGTCCAGCCGCCCGGCATGGGACGTGCACCTGCTGCGCGCACTGCTGGCCGAAGCCGGCCTGCCGCAGCAGATGACCCTGGCCATCGTATTCGAGCGCGCCGGG
This sequence comes from Massilia sp. P2_C2, assembly GCF_056404615.1. Taxonomy (NCBI): domain Bacteria; kingdom Pseudomonadati; phylum Pseudomonadota; class Betaproteobacteria; order Burkholderiales; family Oxalobacteraceae; genus Massilia; species Massilia sp. P2_C2. The sequence goes on from NZ_JBFUDR010000047.1 coordinate 28,295, forward strand.
ATCGACGCGTACTATCACCACCAGATCTATCGTCGCCTGCTGGCGCCGGGCGCGCTCGACGACGACATGCTGGCCCATCCGGACGAGGTCGAATTCGTCGCGGGTACGCTGTCGCTGGCCGGCAAGACCCTGCTCGTCGACCGCATCGGCTCCACGGATGCCCTGCGCGACCGCTTCGCCGGCCAACTGGTACGCCTTGCCGTCGGCGCGGCCAGGACCGTACGCGCGGCCGCGGCGCGGCACCTCGATGCGCTCGATCCCGCCACCTGCCTCACACACCTCGAGACCCTGCTGCGCGCCGGGGAGACCTCGGAAAGAATCAACAGCGCCGAGCTGCTGGCGCGCCTGCGCGGCGACGCCGCCGGGGCGACGCTCGAGGCGGCGCTGGCCGGCGAGGCGAGCAAGCCGGTGCAGCAGGCGATCCGCGCCGCGCTGTCGCGCCTGAACGCGGCCGCCGACGCTGCTGCGATCGGTCTCCCCGAGCCGCCGCTGCTGCCGCCCGCAGACAACACCGTGCTGGCCATGGA
>NZ_JBFUDR010000048.1:0-36859 GCF_056404615.1 Massilia sp. P2_C2
GAAGAAGAGCGTGCCGGCGCCGCCGGTAAAGATGAAGGTGAACAAGGACAACGCCATGCCCTGGTGAATGTCCATGTGCATCAGCAGCATCAGGGCGGGCGGCATGAAAAAGCCGCCGACGCCGGCCGCGCCGATCAGGATGCCGATGGCAATGGATATCAGTGCGAGGCCGGTATGTGTCAGCATGTTGTCCGATCTTGATGGTTCAGGATACTCATGTAACTTGTTATGACGAGTTGAGCAGACAACTAGGCGGCCAGACGCTTTTGCTCTTCCTCCTGCAATGCCGAGAGCAGCGCCGGCACGACCTCGAACAGGTCGCCGACGATGCCATAATCCGCCACGCCGAAGATCGGCGCTTCCGCATCCTTGTTGATGGCGACGATGACTTTCGCGTCGCCGATGCCGGCCAGGTGCTGGATGGCGCCGGAGATGCCGACCGCGATGTACAGCGCGGGCGCGACGATCTTGCCGGTCTGGCCGACCTGCAGGTCGTTGGGCGCGAAGCCGGCATCGACCGCCGCGCGGGATGCGCCGATGGCCGCGCCCAGCGCGTCCGCCAGCGGTTCCAGCATGTTGAAATTCGCGCCGGAACCCAGGCCGCGCCCGCCCGCCACCACGACGCGCGCCGAGGTCAGCTCCGGCCGTGCGGACACCGTGCGTTCCATCGAGACGACGCGCGATATGCCAGTATCGTCCGCCGGCACCATGTCCTGGACGATGGCCTCGGCGTCGCCCGGCGGCGCCGCGTCGAAGCTGGTGGCGCGCACGGTCAGCACCTTGACGGCGTCCAGCGCCTGGACGGTCGCGATCGCGTTGCCCGCGTAGATCGGACGTTCGAAGATGTCGGGGGCGACCACGCGCGTGACTTCGGAGATCTGCCCGGCATCCAGCCCGGCCGCGATGCGCGGCATGACGCTCTTGCCGAAGGTGCTCGCCGCGGCCAGCACGTGGGTATAAGTTTCCTGCGCCAGCAGTTGCAGCGCCTGGGCGGCGACGTTCTCCGCGAGACCATGCGCGAGCTGCGGGGCGTCGGCGTGCCACACCGTGGCCACGCCGGCGACGCCGCTGGCTGTGCGCGCCACGGCGGCGCAATCGTGTCCCGCGACGAGCAGGTGCACGTCGCCACCGCACAGGCGCGCGGCGCCCACGGCATGGCGCGTGGCGGCATGGAGTGAAACATTGTCGTGTTCGGCGATGACCAGTACCGTCATGATGGGAGGGCTCCTCGAAAATTAAATGACGCTTGCTTCGTGCCGCAAACGGTGCACCAGTTCGGCGGCATCCTTCACCAGCACGCCGGGCTGGCGTTGCGGGGGCGGGGTGACGGCCAGGGTGGTCCAGCGCGGGGCAAGCGCGACGCCCAGGGTCTCGGCGGGCACCACGTCCAGCCGCTTCTTCTTCGACTTCATCAGGTTGGGCAGGCTGACGAAGCGCGGTTCGTTCAGGCGCAGGTCCGCCGTCACGACGGCAGGCAGCGCCAGTTGCACGGTTTCAAGGCCGCCGTCGACGTCGCGTGTGACCGTTACCCTGTCGCCTTCGACCCGCACCTTTGACGCGAACGTGGCCTGCGGCCAGCCCAGCATCGCGGCCAGCATCTGGCCCGTCTGGTTGCAATCGTCGTCGATGGCCTGCTTGCCCAGGATGATCAGTTGCGGCACTTCCCGCCTGGCGATTTCGGCCAACAGTTTCGCGACGGCGAGCGGCTGCAGTTCCGCGTCCGTGCGCACCAGGATGCCGCGGTCGGCGCCGATGGCCAGCGCCGTGCGCAGCACATCCTGGCAGGCGTCGACGCCGCATGACACCGCCACGACTTCCGTCGCGCGATCCGCTTCCTTCAGGCGCGTGGCTTCTTCCACGGCGATCTCGTCGAACGGATTGATGGCCATTTTTACGTTGGCCAGGTCGACGCCGGTGTTGTCCGGCTTCACGCGCACCTTGACGTTGGCATCGACGACCCGCTTCACGGGGACAAGAATCTTCATGCCTGTTCCTTCACTTGTCGACGAACGCGCGCTCGATGACGAAATGGCCCGGATGGCTCATGTTGCCTTCCTTGAGGCCATGGTCGGCGAGCACTTCCACGGTGTCCTTCAGCATGGCGGGGCTGCCGCACAGCATGAAGCGGTCGTGTTCGATGTCGAGCGGCGGCACGCCGAGCTTGTCGTAGAACTGCGCGCTCTTCAGCAGGTCGGGAATGCGGCCCTGGTTTTCGAACGGCTCGCGGGTGACGGTCGGGTAGTAGACCAGGCGGTCGGCCACCAGGTCGCCCAGGAATTCGTGGTTCGGCAGTTCGGCCATGATGCGTTCCTGGTAGGCCAGTTCGTTGACGTGGCGACAGCCGTGCACCAGGATCACTTTCTCGAACTGGTCGTAGATGTCCGGATCCTGCACGATGCTCATGAACGGTGCGAGGCCGGTGCCCGTGCCGAGCAGGTACAAATGCTTGCCCGGCAACAGGTTCTGGCTCAGCAGCGTACCGGACGCCTTGCGGCCGACGAGGATAGCATCGCCCACCTTGATGTCCTGCAGGCGCGAGGTCAAGGGGCCGTCCGGGACCTTGATGCTGAGGAATTCGAGCTGTTCCTCGTAATGCGGGCTGACCATGCTGTAGGCGCGCATCAGCGGCCGGCCATCCACTTCGAGCCCGATCATCGCGAACTGCCCGCTCTGGTAGCGGAAGCTCGCCTCGCGCGTCGTGGTGAAGGAAAACAGGCGGTCTGTCCAATGACGCACGGACAATACTTCCGCCTCGTAGAAATTACTCATCACGCCATCCTTTCGTCAAAGATTCGGGAAGCCCGCTCGTCGCCGGGCCGAATGCCATCTCTTTCAAATACGTCCAGGGATAGATGCCCCGTTCGTGGCCGTCCGAGAACACCAGTTGCAAGGCGGCCGAACCGAGGGGTTCGATCCGCAGCAGCGTGACGTCGGCGGCAACGGGCAGCACCGTGCCGCTAGTCCTGCGCAGGTTTTCGCACACGCTGCAGCGGCAGGAACGGCGCAATGCCCGGTAGGACAACGCCGCCTGCCTGCCATCCCACACCAGCTCCAGCGCGCGCGCCTGCCCGTTCAGGGTGATTGCTTCCGGCCAGACCGCGTCGTCACAGGACATGGGCCACCCCCTCCGGTCCGATTTCCGTGCTGAGTCCAGCATAGCCGCCGTCGCGCAATTCGCCACCCATCGCGGCCAGGCTTTCTTCGCGAATCAGCTTCTTGAGCGAGCGGACGAGGCTTGCGAACTCCGGTGTGTCCATCATGTCCGGCGTACGGGGGCGCGGCAGCGGCACCTTGATGTCGGCCTTGATCCGTCCCGGCCGCGCGGTCATCACATAGATGCGGTCGGACAGGAAGATCGCTTCCTCGATGTCGTGCGTGATGAACAGCACGGACAGCCTGAGTCGTTGCCACATGTTCGTCAGGATTTCCTGCATGACGGAACGGGTCTGCGAATCGAGTGCGCCGAACGGTTCGTCCATCAGCAGCACCTGCGGGCTGGTCGCCAGCGCGCGCACGATACCCACGCGCTGCTTCATCCCGCCGGACAACTGCGCCGGATAATGGTTTTCGAAAGCCAGCAGGCCGGCGAGGCCGAGCAGGGTGCGCGCCTGGGACTCGCGCTGCGACGGCGGCACGTTCTTCATCTTCAGCCCGAACTCGACGTTCTTACGTACGGTCATCCAGGGGAACAGCGAATACTGCTGGAACACCACGCCGCGGTCCGAACCGGGCCCGGTGATGGGCCGGCCATCCAGCGTGAGCACGCCGCCGTCGGCCCGAGTAAAACCGGCGACCGCGTTCATCAGGGTGGATTTGCCGCAGCCGGAGGGGCCGATCAGCGAGACGAATTCGCCTGGCCGCACGTCCAGCGACACCGACTTGACGGCCTGCACGGTCGCGCCGCGCGCCTTGAAGCTGATGTCGAGGTCGCGCACCTCGATATGGCCGGATGGGCTGTCCAGGGAAGGCGTATTCATTTTGCCGCTCCCGCCGCCAGGGCCATCCACGGCATGGCGAGCTTCGAGCACAGGTCGATCGCCTTACTGCACAACAGGCCCAGCACGCCGATCGTGATCATGCCGAGCGCGATGTCGGAATACGAAATCAGCGAATACGCTTCCCACGTGAAGTAGCCGATGCCGAATTGACCGGAAATCATTTCGGCCGCAATCAGCGAGACCCACGCGACGCCCATGCCGACCGCCAGGCCGGTGAAGATGTGCGGCAGCGCGCCGGGGATCACGACGTACAGGATCACGTCCTTCTCTTTCGCACCGAGACTGTGCGCGGCGCGCAGCAGCACGCCGTCGACGCTCTCCACGCCGTGGACCGTGTTGAGCAGAATGGGGAAAAAGGCACCCAGGAACGTGATGAACGAGATACTGACCTCGTTGTTCGGCCACAGCATGATGGCCATCGGCACCCAGGCGATGGCCGGGATCGGACGGAACAATTCCATTGCCGGCAGTGCCAGCGAACGGAAGATCCGGTAGCGGCCGACCATGACGCCAAGGACCGTGCCGACGACCGCCGCGCCGCAGAAGCCGATCAGCACGCGCCGCACGCTGATCCCGATGTTCACCGCATACTTGGTCGAATGCGTGACGTCGAGGATGCTGCGCCAGACGTCCGCCGGTGTCGGGATGTTCCCGAAGCGCACATAGAATTCGACCTTGTAGCGGGTCGCCAGATACCAGGCCAGCAGCACGGTGGCGATCGACAGGCAGCCGAGGACGGCGCCGCCGATGCCCGACTCCAGCCAGCGCTTCAGCGAGAACGGGGCGGCCGGTCGGGGCCTGGCGGCCGCACCGCCTTCGATGGCTTCCAGCCTGGGCTGCCGTATCGGCCTGGCAGGAGCGGGGTGGGGTGGTGCTGCCGCGGGCGGCGGCGTGATTGGGTGACGGTCCATCAGAGCCATGATCATTTCTCCATCTTGGCGAGCACTTGCTCGTAGGTTGCGACGGTGCCTCCGGATTTTGCTGCGCTGGTCTCCGCGTCCTTCTTCAGCAGGAAAGGCACGACGTCCAGCTTCGCGCCGCTGCCGTTGACTGCGTAGAAGGCTCGGTCGGCAAATACCTTGATGCCGAGTCCTTGGTCGAACAAATAGACCACAGCAATTTTCTTGCCAGCGTCCTGGTATTTCTTGATCCCCATGAAGGTGCAGAGCGGTGAGCTCAGGGGCACGATGTCGCCGCCGTCGAGCCAGATTTCGCCCGCTTCCTTCGGGCGGGTCACCGCCTTGCCGCACACCGGATCCTTGCCCTGGATGTCGTAGTTGGCCAGCGTGCGCTTCTGTGCGTCGTAGTCGAGGCCGCGCTGCCTGAAGGCTGCGCGCAGATAGCTTTCGTTGACCCAGGCATCGACGTTGAACTCCTTCACCTTGCCCAGTTTCTGCAGCACGCCGTAGCTGGTCTTGACCGAGTTCACGAGCAGCGGCTTGATCGTCGGGTCCAGCGTGTGGATGCCGTCGGGGCCGAGGAAGATGTAGACGACTTCCTTCTCGACCTTGGTCCACTCCGCGATCTTCTCGGCCGCCAGTTTCGGGTTCTTGCGGACCCAGTCGTCCGCATCCATCATGGCGCGAATGTAGGCGACGACGACTTCCGGATACTTGTCCGCAAAATCCTTGCGCACGACGACGCCGTGGAAGGTGGGGAGGCCGGTCTGGACGCCGTCGAAGATCTTGCGTGCGAAGCCTCGGTACGGCAGCAGCTCGCCGAAGGGGACGAAATCGGCGTGGGCGTCGATCTTCTTTTCGCGCAGGTTGCTGGTGCCGATTTCCGGCGTCTGGCTGACGAGGTTCCAGTAATCGTCCGACCAGCCGCGCGCCTGCATCGCCTGCAGCAGCATGCCGTGCGCCGCCGAGCCGAACGGCACGGACACGTTCTTGCCCTTCAGGTCGGCCAACTGGTAATACGGGCTGTCCTTGTTGACTACCACGCCGTTGCCGGCGCCGAAGGCGTTATAGGCGATCACGGCGATCAGCTGCGTTTCGTTGCCATGGCTTTGCTGGCCGTTGGCGCCGTTCACCAGCAGCGGATAGTCGCCCATCATGCCGATCTGGATCTTGTTGGCCATCATGCCGTTGGTCACGGGCGGGCCGGAGGTAAAGTTCTGCCAGTCGACCTGGAAATCGATGTTGGCGTACTTGCCCGTCTTCGGCAGGTATTTGTCGAGCAGGCCCAGCTCCTTGATGACGATGCCGCCCGTGACGGTGTTGGTCGTGGTGTTCTGCGTGCCGATGCCGATCGTGACGACCTCCTTCGCCAGGACCAGTGGCGCGAGCAGGGCTGCGGCGGAAAGCGCGGCAATACGGATGAGGAAGCGAAGTGTCATGTTGAATCCTTCAGAATGAGTCACAAGATGAAAAACGACGCGGCCCACCTTGCTAGGCCACCTCCACCAGCTGGTCGCGTTTGTCCTGCCGGGAGGCCCATTCGTCGGCCTCCGGCAGCGGTTCCGTCGATTGCGTGATCAGGGGCCAGCGGGCCGCCAGCCTGGCGTTCAGCGCGACGTAGTCCTTCTGGTCGTCCGGCAGATCCTTTTCGTCATAGATCGCCTCGACGGGACATTCCGCCACGCACACGCCGCAGTCGATGCACACCTCCGGATCGATCACGAGGAAGTTCGGGCCTTCATGGAAGCACTCGACCGGGCACACCGACACGCAGTCGGTGTATTTGCAGCCGATGCACGATTCGCCGACGACGTGCGTCATGACGCACCTCCCTGCAGCTGGATCGTCGTCAGCGCCAGCTTCGACAGCTTGCGCACGTCCGAGTCCACGTCCTTCAACGCCAGTTCGAGGTGGGCGATGGCGCGCGTGTCGCCGATCTCGCCGAGCGCGATCACGGCCTCCTTGCGCAGGTTGCTCATCGGGTGCTGCAACGCCAGGCACAGCGCCTGGACCGCGGCCTTCGCCTTCAGCTTGCCGAGGCTGCGCGCCGCCTTTACGCGCACCTGCCAGAACTCGTCGTCCATCGCGCGCACCAGGTCCGGCACGCCGAGCGCCAGCCCGAGCTTGCCCATCGTCGTCGCCGCTTCCTCGCGCACCTGCCACGCCGGATCGGCGAGGACGCGGCTGAGCGTCGGCTGGATGCTGACGGCCGAGGCGTAGCCGAGCGCACCGACCGCGATCCGGCGCACTTCCTGGTCCGGATCGTTGGCCGCCGCATTCGTCAGCGCGCCGATCGCTTCCGGCTTCTTCAGGTAGCCGAGCACGCCCACCGCTTCGCGCCGCACGCCGGCATCAATGTCATTCAGGGCTTGCATCGCGGGTTCGAATGCCGTTTCCACGCGCAGGGCGCGGATCGCGTGCAGGGCGGCGATCCGGACCGAGGCTTCCGAATCAATCAGGTAAGGCAGCAGATACGGCGCCGACGCCGGTTCCTTCAGTTCGGCCAGCGTGATCGCCGCCGCGCGCCGCACCTCCGGGTCAGTGTCTTTCAGCAGCGGCACGAGCGCTTCCAGCACCTCCGGTTCTTCATAGCCTTCGATCGCCTTGGCCGCTTCCAGCCGCACGCTCGCGTCGGGGTCGGCCAGCGCGGCGACGAGCAGCGGCACGATGTCGTCTTCCTCGTCGGAATAGGGGAGGTCCAGCACCGCGACGCGGCGCACGCCCGGGTCGCTGCTGTTCAGCCGTTCGTGGAGTGTGGTTGCCATCATCGGAGTCACCTCAGCGCACGAGGTAGGGGATGTTGACGTGCACGGCGCCGGTCGGGCAGTCCTGTTCGCACGGCATGCAATACCAGCATTCGTCGAACTTCATGAATGCCTTGTTGGAGATGAGGTCGATCGCCAGCACGTCCAGCGGGCAGACGTCGACGCACACGGTGCAGCCCTTTTCGGCGATGCACTTCGACTGGTCGACGACGACCGGGGCCTGGGTGCGGGTGGTTGCGATGGTCATGATGATTCCTTTCGAATCCGGTTAGACGGCGATGGCGTTCTTGCTGCCGGCCACGCGCAGGCGCTGGTACGCGGCTTTTTCTTCGGCATTCAGTTCGACGATGTAGGGCTCGATCTCGCGCTTGCGGAAGACCATCCTGCCGTCCGCCGCCTTGCTGACGTTGGTGTGGCAGAACCAGTTCTCGTCGTCCTTCTCGGGGTGATCCACGCACAGGTGGTACAGGCCCCAGCGGCTCTCCTTGCGGAACAGCGAGGCGCGCGCCGCGAGTTCGGCGCAGTCGCGGATCGTGTGCGCTTCCATCGCCCGCATCAGTTCGTGCGGATTGACGGCACTGAGCTCCTCGAGGTCGTCCTTGATCTCGCCGAAGCGCTCGAGCGCGATTTCCATTTTTCTCGTGATCTTGGGCGGCTGCAGGTAGTCGTTCACGATGCGGCGCGTCTTGTACTCGACCTGGAACGGCGTCAGGCCCTCGCTGCGCGACAGCGGCGCCATGATGCGCTGGCGTTCCGCCTCCACCATGTCGGTATTGATCACCGGCGCGGACTTGCCGGCGATGTAGTCCGCCGCGTTCTCGCCGCAGAATTTGCCGTATACGAAGGCGCCGAGCATGTAGTTGTGCGGGATGCTGGCGCAATCGCCGGCCGCGTACAGGCCGGGGAGGGAGCACTCGCCCTTTTCGTTGGTCCAGATGCCGGACGCGCTATGCCCGCTGCAGAAGCCGATTTCCGAGATGTGCATCTCGATCGCCTTCTGGCGGTAATCGTTGCCGCGCCGTTCGTGGAAGCGGCCGCGGCTCGGGCGTTCGTTGGTGTGCAGGATGTGTTCGATTTCCGCGATCGTTTCTTCCGCCAGGTGGTCGAGCTTCAGGAACACCGGACCGCGGCCACCTTCGAGTTCGTTGTAGAACTCCAGCATCATCTGGCCGCTCCAGTAGTCGCACTCGATGAAGCGCGCGCCCGTGGAGTTCGCGGTGAAGCCGCCGAACGGGCCGGTGACATAGGCGCATGCGGGCCCGTTGTAATCCTTGATCAGCGGGTTGACCTGGAAGCATTCGAGGTTCGTCAGCTCCGCGCCGGCGTGATAGGCCATGACGTGGCCCTCKCCGCTGTTGGTCGGGTTCTCGTACGTGCCGAACATATAGCCGGATGCGGGCAGGCCCAGGCGCCCCGCCGCGCCGGTGCACAGCACGACCGCCTTCGCCTTGATCACATAGAAGTCGGCGGTGCGGCAATCGAAGCCCATGACGCCGGCGATCTCGCCGTTCACGCCCGTGATCAGGCGCGTGGCGACCACGCGGTTGGTGATGTCGACGCGCTGGCGCTTCAGCTGCCGGTACAGCACCTTCTTCATGTGGTGCCCTTCCGGCATCGGCAGGACGTAGCTGCCGAGGTGGTGCACCTTGCGCACGGCGTAGTCGCCGGTTTCGTCTTTTTCGAACTTGACGCCCCAGCGATCCAGTTCCTCGATCATCGCGTAGCTGTTGCTCGCGTAGGCGTACACGCCTTTCTGGTCGACGATGCCGTCGTTCGCGACCGTGATCTCCTTCGTGTACTGTTCCGGCGTCGCATGGCCGGGAATGACGGCATTGTTCAATCCGTCCATGCCCATGGAGATGGCACCGCTGCGTTTGACGTTCGCCTTTTCCAGCACCAGCACGCGCAACTTCGGATTCTTTTCCTTGGCTTTTACCGCGGCCATCGGCCCGCCCGTGCCGCCGCCAACGATCACCAGGTCGTATTCCAGTTCTATAGTCTTCATGTCACCCTCTCAGTAAACGGAAGCTCGAAAAACCTACTGCGCGTTGCATTTGCGGTTTGCGATGCTCGCTGTACTCTCGTACAGCTGCGCTTCTCAACCGCAACTGCGGCCGCTCGCTACGGTTTTTTGAGGTTCCTTAGCGTCGCCGTGCGGCACCGTGCGCACCTCGTCATAACTCGTTATAACAAGATGTGCAAATTGCGTGCCAGTCGAATTGCCCGCGATTCGCGGGGTCGGAACGGGAGAATGATCAGGAACGGTGCGCGCGCGGGGCGTCAGATGGCCGTTGTGGGGAGGGGGACGGCCAAAACAGGGCGAAAGAATAGTCGTAGGGTGGGCGGCCCTCCGCCCACGCGAAATGTGTGCGGTTCGTCGGCGTGACGCGTGATCAGCGCAAGACCTTCATCTTGTACTTGAACGTCTCCGCCCGGTAATGCAGGTATTCGAACACGAGCGGCTTCTCGCCCTGCGCATAGGTCAGGCGCTCGATGCGCAGGATCGGCGAGCCAGGCGCGACTTTCAGGCGAGTGGCGACGTCGTTCGTGGCCGACGTCGCGTCGATTTCCACGTCGGCGGAGTGCAGAGGCTGGCGCAGCTCGTTTTCGAGCAGGGAAAACAAGTCTTTCTCGCGCAGGTTCTTTTCGGTGAGGCGCGAGCCCACGTCATGCCGTACCCAGGAGTAGTCGATCGACACGGGCTCCCGGTTCAGATAGCGTACGCGCCGGATCTCCGTCACCGGGCTGCCGTCCTCGATCTGCAGCTTGGCGCGGGCGATCGCGGACGCCTTGACGGTCTTCAGGCCGAACACTTCCGAAAAAGTTTCATGCCCGAGGCGGTGCATCGCTTCCCCAAAACCCTGCAGGTGCGTCAACTCCTGGGAAACGTTGGGCAGGGCGACGAACGTGCCCTTGCCATGCACCTTGAACAGCAACCCTTCCTTCTGTAGGTCGTTGATCGCCTGCCGCACCGTGATGCGGCTTACGCCGAACGCGGCGATCATGTCGTTTTCCGACGGCAGCTGCTGGTGCGCGACATAGGTGCCATCGATGATCCTGGCACGGATCGCTTCCTTGATCTGCGTGTACAGCGGGACGGTCGACGAGCGTGGGAGTTGGATTTTCAAGGTGGCGGCGCAACGCAATGGGGACAGCGCATTATATAGCGAGCCTGTCCAGTCAATACGCGGGCGTCAGGGGGGCGGATCGGTCGGGTAGGGCGGCCGCTTGCGCAGCTTGCGCACGATGCCGTCGCGGTCCAGCAGCAGCACCAACTCCGTGCTGCGACCGGCTGCCGCCGGTGCCGTATAGAGCCACGCTTCCATGCCGGAGTCGAATTTGACCGTCTTCGTGAGCCCGAACGCGGCCAGCAACTCGGCGCGCGTGGTGCGGCCGGGGACGACGAGCGTATCGAACCGGGCCTCGGCCACGCTCGTGCCCGGCTCGGGCGCGCGCGTGGCGCAGCCGGACACGAGGGCCAGGATGAGGAGCGCGCGCTTCATGGCGTGGTCTGCTATCGAGAAGGTGCGCACAAGTGCTCACCGATCTCTTCCTGCCCCGAGCCGTCCTGCTGACCGTGCTCGTGCCTGACAGGCGTCACTTTCCCGCCTCCCGCCGGCCAATCGCTGGCGGCAGTGCCCGGCGTCACCGCCTGGCTCGCCTCGGGTAGCGCCGTTTGCGCCGCATGGGCGCCGGTGGCGAGCCGTTGCAGATTGACCGCCGCGTTCACGTCGCGGTCGTGATGCGCGCCGCAGCAGGCACAGGCCCAGGTGCGTTCGCCGAGCGCGAACTGGTCGTTACGCTCCCAGCGCTGCCGAGTCTGGACCGTGGTCCCCAGCAGCCTCGCGGCCTGCCCGGTTCCCATTGTGCTTTCCATGATCATCATTGGACACAGCTCCTCACATTTGGTTCGGCTAGAGTCGAGCTCCTACGGCGGCGGGCCGTTATCCATGTACTCGAAGCTGACGATCGTGCCGTCCGGCCAGCTGCGGTCCCAGATCGGCGCGTAATAGGTGCGGTCGAGCAGCACCTGGCAGTCGCAGAACGGCAGCATGTCGCGCGTCTGCTCGCCGCCCGCGTACAGGAAGCGGAAGGGCAGCACCTCGGTGCGGTCGCCCGCGCGCAGGGTCACGGAGAACACGGGACGCTCGGTAAAGAACAGGAAATTGCCGTCGGGGCTGTTACACACCTGCTCGGGGCTCGTGAGGGCGTTCGAGATCCAGCCGAACAGCGGCGAGCTGTTCGACACGAGCCCGGCCTCCATGCCGACGAGGCATTCCAGCCGCAAATCGCCCATCCGGCGCGTGCCGGGAGGCAGGCCGGGCGTCACCACTTGCGCGCGCCACGTCATGCTCGTCGTCTTGCGGTTGGCGACGACGGCCGCGTCTTCCTGCAGCGCCTGCTCGTTGCGCGGCAGGACAAAACTGTTGTCCGGCGCGACGGTCACCGGCACGGCGATATGGTCGCCGATTGCGCGCAAGGTGATGCCGTGCATGTCCACGGTCGGCGTGCGGGGCAGCAGGCGGAAGCGCAGCGTGGCCTGCGGCGCCAGCGCGTGCTCGCGCGCGAAGCGCTCCATGCCGCGGATCATCTTGCGGTAGGACTTGTCGACCGGGTCGCGCGTGTACGTGACGGTGACGGTCTGGATGTCTGTGGCCGGCGTAGGATGTCGGGATGCGTCCGGCGCCGTCTGCGCGTGCGCCGGCAGCACCGCACCCAGCAGTGCCGCCAATATGATGCGCGAGACGGACCGGTGCATAGTCACCAGTAACGCACGCGGCCGACGTCCATGTGCACGAACTGCGAGTCCGGGTAATAGCCGACCCCGCCCGCCTTCTGCGCCATCGCCATCTTGTGCAGCTTGTCCAGGGCCTGCCCCGGAATGCGCACGTCGATGGCCTTGCCCTCCACGTGCAGGCTGTGCTTGGCGACGCCGCCCGTGTTTTCGTGCAGCATCTCGTTCGTTTCCGGCGAGCGATAGCCCGAGATCACGTGCATGGTCGGGTGGTTGCCGTACTGGGCGCTGATGCGATCCAGCAAGACCAGCAGTTTCGGATCGATGGGCGCGATCTTGTTGTTGCGGTGGTCGCGCAGCAGTTTGTTGATATCCTGCAATGCGTCGGGGATGAACTCGCCCTCGGCCCAGAAAATGGTCCGCAGGCTTTCGCCCGTGTGCGTGTTGTACRGGCGCACGACGCGCTCGTTCGGCGCGACTGGCGAGACGGGCGCATCCGGCAGGGTCTTGGCGCTGGTCCGGATGGCGGGCGCACCGAGCACCGATGCGAGGACGGCCGAGCTTTTGAGGAAAGAGCGTCGCTGATTCATGAGCTTCTCCTTGCTGTGTAGCAGACTCCATGATACGCCTCATGCATGCTTCGTGCAGCGGACTACGTCCAGACCTGATGTCGGTCCAGGACGACAGGTCAGAGCAATCTTTCATAAAATGGGCGGCCGTTGCCCAACCTGCAATCCCGTCAGGAGGAGCCGCATGCGTCTTGCCTACCGTTTCCTGTTCGTATCGATGCTGGCGCTGGCCGGCATCGCAGATGCCGCCCCGCCCGTGCGCGAGGCCAGTGTCGATATTCCGATCCCCGACATCCCGTACACAAAGTTCGTGCTGAAGAACGGCTTGACGGTACTCGTGCACGAAGACCACAAGGCGCCCGTCGTGGCCGTCAACACGTGGTACCACGTCGGTTCGAAAAACGAAAAGCCCGGCAAGACCGGCTTCGCGCACCTGTTCGAGCACCTGATGTTTTCCGGCAGCGCCAATTTCGACAAAACCTTCCTGTCCGCACTGGAAGGCATCGGCGCGACCGACCTGAACGGCACGACGAACAAGGACCGCACGAATTACTTCGAGACGGTGCCGACGTCGATGCTCGACTATGTGCTGTTCGCCGAGAGCGACCGCATGGGCCATTTATTAAGTGTGCTCGACCGGAAAAAGCTCGACCTGCAGCGCGGCGTCGTCCAGAACGAGAAGCGCCAGCGCGAGAACCAGCCGTACGGCCTCGTCGAGCAGATCGTCACCGAAAACACGTGGCCGGCGAACCACCCGTATTCGTGGACCGTGATCGGTTCCATGACCGACCTCGACGCCGCGTCGATGACGGACGTCACCGACTGGTTCGAGGGCCACTACGGGCCGAACAACGTCGTGCTCGTGCTGGCCGGCGACATCACGCCGCAGCAGGCGCGCGAGAAGGTCGAGAAATACTATGGCGACATCCCGCCCGGCCCGCCGCAGGCGCACCAGCAGGCGTGGGTCGCGAAGCGCAGCGGCACGCACCGCGGACAGATCCAGGACCGCGTGCCGCAGGCGCGCCTCTACCGCCTGTGGAATGTCCCCGGCGCCGACACGCCGGAAGAAGCGCTGCTCGACCTGGCCGCACAGGTGCTCGGTGGCGGCAAGACGTCGCGGCTGTACCAGCGCCTCGTCGTGAAGGAACAGCTGGCAACCAGTGTCGGCACGGGCAACGATTCGAACGAGATCGCCGGGCAGTTCGGCATCAACCTGACCGCGAAGCCCGGCGCGCCGGCGGCCGACGTGGCACGCATGGAACGCCTGGCCGACGAGGAATTGCAGGCGCTGATGAAAACCGGACCCACTCAGGCCGAACTCCGCCTCGCGCAGACGACGATCCTGGCGCAGCACGCGCGCGCCGTCGAGCGCGTGGGCGGCTTTGGCGGCAAGAGCGACGTGCTGGCCCGCTGCACCACGTACACGGGCAATCCGGACTGCTACAAGGTCTACCTGCAGCGCATCAAGGACGCGACGCCGGCTGCCGTGCGCCGCGCCATGCTCGACTGGCTGTCCGATGGCGACTACGTGCTGGAAGTCGATCCGTTCCCCACCGGGCTGGCGGCGCAGGCCCCGACGGTGGACCGCAGCAAGGGACCGCCGATGGGCCATCCCGAGCCGCTGAACCTGCCCCCGATGCAGAAGGACACGCTGTCCAATGGCCTGACGGTCGTGCTGGCCGAGCGTCACGGCGCGCCCGTGATCAACCTGTCGCTGCTGCTGGGTGGTGGCTTCGCCTCCGATGCGCAGGCCTTGCCGGGCCTCGCGAGCCTCACCCTGCGCATGCTGGAGGAGGGCACGCAGACCCGCAGCGCTTTGCAGATCAGCCGCGAACTGGAAGCGCTGGGTGCGTCGTTCGGCACGACGATCAACCTCGACGGCGCCTTCGTCAACATGAACGTGCTGAAGCCGACGCTGGCGCAGTCCCTCGGGCTGTACGCGGACCTGGTCCTGCATCCGGCTTTCCCGCAGGCCGATTTCGAGCGCGTGCGCAAGACGCGGCTGGCCGCGATCCAGCGCGAGCAGACCGTGCCCCGGTTGATGGCCCTGCGCGTGCTGCCGCCGCTGCTGTACGGCCCCGGCCACCCATACGCGTTGCCGCTCACCGGTACCGGCACGGAAGAGGCGGTATCCCGCATGACCCGCGCGGACCTCGTCGGCTATCACGCCACGTGGTTCAGGCCGAACAATGCCACGTTGCTCGTCGTCGGCGACACGACGCTGGCCGAACTGAAGCCCGCGCTGGAGCACGCGTTCGGCGCATGGAAGCCGGGCGATCTGCCGAAGCACGACATCGCCAGGGTCGACCAGCCGGCCGGCACGACGATCTACCTGATCGACCGCCCGGGCGCGCTGCAGAGCGACATCGTCGGCGCCCAGCTGGCGCCGCCGCGCAATGCGCCGGACGCCATCGCGCTGAACCTGTTGAACGACGTGTTCGGCGGCACGTTCAGCTCGCGCCTGAACATGATCCTCCGCGAAGACAAGCACTGGTCGTACGGCGTCGGCACGTCGCTCGTGGCGGCGCGGGGCCAGCGTATCCTGTACAGCGATTCCCCCGTCCAGACCGATAAGACGGCCGATGCGCTGCGCGAACTGGCGCGCGAATACGCGGCGCTGGGCAGCGCGCACCCCGTCACGCCGCGCGAACTGCAGGATGCGCAGGCCAACGAAACGCTGGGCCTGCCCGGCTCGTTCGAGACGGTCGGGCAGCTCAGCAACGCCTATGCGACGATCCTGCAATACGGCTTGCCCGACGATTACTACAACACGTACACGGCGAAGGCGCTCGCGCTGACGCCCTCGGAACTGAACGCGCTGGCCGGGCGCGTCGTGCTGCCGCGCCAGCCCGTGTGGATCGTCGTCGGTGACATGGGCAGGATCGAGGCGCCGATCCGCGCGCTGAACCTCGGCACCGTGCGCCGTATCGACGTCGAGGGCAAGCCGCTGGAGTGAGTGTCAGGCACCCGGCTTCGCCTGCTTCTGCTGCTGCTCCTGGTAGCGCTGGAACACCTCGAACCGCGCTTCGCGGCGCAGGATCTTCGAATGTGGATCGAGCGTGTAGGTCGCGCCCGGCGGCAGGACGACGCTGCCGTGGCCGTCCGCCATCGGCAGGCTGACGATGGTCGTGCCCACGCGTACCTCGACCGGCATCGGGAACGGGGTGTTGGCGGGCGTCTTCCATGCGAGGTCCAGCGTGTCGCCGCGGCGCAGGGCCTTCAGCTCGGGCAGGGCGGCCTGGTACATGTAGACCCGGAAGAACCAGTCGAGATCGCGGCCGCTCGCGCGCTGGGCGATGGCGATGAAGTCCGGCGTCGTCGCATACCGCGGCGCGACATTCCCCGGACGCGGATCGGGCGTGCCGTACACGAGTTCACGCACGGCGCGGAAGAACGCGTCGTCGCCGATCAGGCCGCGCAGCGTGTGCAGCACCAGCGAACCCTTTGTATAGATGTCGCCGCCGGGGCCACCGCGTTTGAGGTCGTAGACGTCTTCCTCGCGCTTGTGCTTGCCGGATACGAGCGGCGCTTTGTTGCGGATCGAAGCGCGTTGCTGCATCAGCGCCGCGAAGTATTCCTGGTCGCCGTGCAGGTATTGCATGTACAGCGGCTGCATGTAACTGGCCAGTCCCTCGTGCAGCCACATGTCGTCCCAGTCGGCGTTCGTCAGCTGGTTGCCGAACCATTCGTGGGCGAATTCGTGCTGCAGCAGGTCGTCATAGCCATAGGGCGTCTTGGCGTAATGGTTGCCGTACGCATTGATGGTCTGGTGTTCCATGCCCTTGTGCGGCGTTTCGACGACGCCCATCTTTTCGTCGCCGAACGGGTACGGGCCGATCGTGGATTCGAAGAAGTCCAGCATCTGCGGGAATTCCGCGAACAGGGCTTTGGCGGATGCCTCGTTCTGCGCCAGGTACCACAGGCGCAGCGGGATCGTGTTGCCGTAGCGGCTGCGGTAATCGCGCGCCAGTTCGCGGTATGGGCCGACGTTGATGGCGATGCCGTAGGTGCTGGGGTTGTGCGCGCGCCAGTGCCACGTGCGCCAGCCGTTCGCTTCCGTCATGCCGAGCGATACGCCATTGCCCGCCGCCACCAGCGGTGCCGGCACGGAGATGTGCTCGTCGACGACCTTCGGCTTGCCCATCGGGTGGTCGATGCAGGGCCAGAACAGGTCGCAGCCTTCGCCCTCGACGGCGCTGGCCACCCACGGCTGGCCGTCCGGCGTGCGCGCCCATACGAAGCCGCCGTCCCACGGCGCGCGCTTTGCCACGTGCGGTGTGCCGTGGTAAGTCACGCGCACCTCGACCCGCTGTCCGGGTTCCAGGCGTTGCGGCAGGGTTATCGTCAGCTTGCCGTCCGGATTGCGCCACCGGTCCGTGGCCAGCGGGCGGCCGTCGATCGCGATAGCGTCGATGGGCAGGTTGCGGTCGAGGTCCAGCTCGACGCTGTCCAGCGGCACGCGCGTGCCGAACGTCAGGGTCGCGTCGCCGCGCAGGCTGCGGCTGTCCGGATCGATGCGCAGGGCCAGGTCGGCATGCTCGAAGTCCAGCGCCTGCTGCGCGGGAGAGCGCTGCGCGCCCGAGTTGACGGTGTAATCGGTGAGGGAAGGCTGGCTGGCGCAACCGGCGAGCAGGACCAGGGCGGCGAGGGTGGTTCTTTGCATGAAGCAAGATTAGCACGGCGGAACGCGGCGCCACGCAATTCGCGGCTGGTGAATACTGCGCGGCGAGGAGGGACTTTACGATGAGCGACCTGGATATCGACATTGCCCGCACCGCCCTGGTGCTGATCGATTTACAGAACAGTAATGTGAAACGCGACCTGGCCCCGTACACGGCGGAACAGGTGGTGGGCAATTGCGTGCTGCTGGCGGGAGAAATGCGCGACCGCGGCGGTATGGTGATCTTCGTGCGCGTGCTGGTCGACGAGCTGCAACTGCCGCCGGCCGACGCGCCGTTGAGGAAACCCGGCACGCCCGCGCCGCCGCCGGACGCATCGGTACTGGCACCGGAAGCGCAGGTGCAGGCGACGGACATCGTCGTGACGAAACGCCAGTGGGGCGCCTTCTATGGCACCGACCTCGACCAGTTGCTCCGCCGGCGCAACATCAGGACGATCATCCTCGGCGGCATCGCCACCAATTTCGGCGTCGAGTCGACGGCGCGCGCCGCGTTCGACCGCGGCTATGGCGTCGTCTTCGTCGAGGATGCGATGAGCAGCATGCAGGCCGACATGCACAAATTCGCGTGCGAGCACACCTTCCGCATCATGGGCAAGGTGCGCTCGACGCGGCACGTGATCGACGCGCTGCAGGCGGGGACGGGCGACGCCTGAACGGGCCTGTCCCGCTTATTTGTGCGGCGAGCTCTGCTGGATGCCAGCGTCACGCGTGGGCACAGGGGTGACCACCCTACTTGTGCGGTGCCGGCTGCTGGCCGGCGGCCGCCTGGGCGTTGGCCTGTGCCTGCGCCTGTGCCTGCGCCTGCCGTTGTTGCTCGCGTTCCTGCTTCTTGGCCATGTGGTGGCCGATGACGCAGCCGGCCGCTGCGCCGAGCAGGCCGTGCTTGCCGGCCACATGGCCGCCGACGCCACCGATGACGGCACCTTTCGCGCAGCTGGGTTTGGCATAGGCGACGCCCGTCGAGGCGAGCGAGAGCATCAGGGTTGCGGCGATGAGTCTGGTTTTCATATGTCCTCCATGAGTACGCTTTCAACGGCTGGATGCCGTCCATGGATGACAGTGTCGCCGTAGCCGCGCCGGTAGAATGTTCGCCAGATCACCGATGCGGCCGTCTGTAATGTGCGCTCAGCCTTTGCGGCGAATGTCCGCGGCGATCTCGTACGAGCGCAGGCGCGCCGCGTGGTCGTAGATCTGCGATGCGATCATCAGTTCGTCCGCGCCCGTACGTTCGATGAACGCCTTCATCTGTTGCTCGACGGTCTCGGGCGATCCGATCGCCGAGCACGACAGGACGGCATCGAGCATGCTCCGTTCGCCCGGCCCCAGCAGGTCCAGATAGCCTTCGACGGGCGGCTTCAGCCGCGTCGGACGACCGCTGCGCAGGTTCACGAATGCCTGCTGCATCGACGTGGCGCGCCACCTGGCTTGCGCATCCGTCTCCGCCGCGAACACGTTAAAGCCGAGCATGACGTAGGGCTTGTCGAGCTGGTCCGAGGGACGGAAGCTGGCACGGTAGATCTCGATCGCCTGCATCATCATCTGCGGCGCGAAATGCGATGCGAACGCGAACGGCAGGCCCATTGCCGCCGCCAGCTGCGCGCCGAACAGGCTGGAGCCGAGGATCCACACCGGCACCTTGAGACCGGCACCCGGCACGGCGCGCACGTGGCGGCGCGGCGAGTCGGCAAAATAATCCATCAGTTCCACGACGTCCTGCGGGAATTCGTCGGCATCGGACGCGAGGTTGCGGCGCAGGGCGCGCGCCGTCGTGTGGTCGGAACCGGGCGCGCGGCCGAGGCCCAGGTCGATGCGGCCGGGGAACAGCGATTCGAGCGTGCCGAACTGTTCGGCGATGACGAGTGGCGCGTGGTTCGGCAGCATGATGCCGCCCGCGCCGAGGCGGATGGTGGAGGTGCCGTTGCCCACGTGGGCGATCAGCACCGCCGTCGCCGCGCTGGCGATGCCCGGCATGCCGTGGTGTTCGGCCAGCCAGAATCGGTGGTAGCCCCACCGTTCGCCGTGCTGCGCGAGGTCGAGCGTGCGGCGGAACGATTCGGCAGCGTCGCTGCCTTCCGTGATCGGGGCGAGGTCGAGTATCGAGATTGGGATCATCGGCGCATGATACGCCGATCGATTTTTTCGCGTGCGCGACGGTTCGAATCGAACCCGGCTGCGCCGTCCTGTGCTCGACCAGGCGGCCGGGGCGGGTGGCGCGGGCGCCACACCGCGTTTCCCTCTGTCGCGGCCGTTTCCGGGGCCGTTTTCTTGTTGCCGTATGGCTAACGCGCGCACCCTTCGCGGCGATGTCTTTAAACTCCGCCTCCTCAATATCTTCTTGATATTGCGGAGATTTTTGCCCCAAATCTATTAGGAGAGCGACAATGAATAAGTTACTGAAAGGCCTGCTGGGTGCGGCTGTCACCGTGGCGATGTTCGGGACCGTGAATGCCTACGCACAGAGCAGCACCAGCTCGACGTCCGGTGGCACCAGCGCGACGGCGCAGGACCAGGCGGCGGGCGCGACGGGTCATTCGTCCACCAAGAAGCACAGCAAGAAGAAATCGCACCACAAAAAGAATTCGAGCCACGGCTCCAGCAGCAGTGGCCAGACCAGCAGCGGATCGAGCATGAGCGGCAGCCAGGACATGCAGGGCACCTCCGGCTCGTCGGGTAGCATGGGCACCGGCAGCTCGAGCGGTACCAGCGGAACGAGCGGATCGAGCAGCATGGGCACCGGCAGCTCGAGCGGTACCAGCGGAACGAGCGGATCGAGCAGCATGGGCACCGGCACCGGGACCAGTGGCAGCACGGGCACCGGCACCTCGGGCACGGGTTCGTCCGGCACCAGCGGCATGAGCGGCAGCACGGGCGCCAGCGGCACCGGCCTGTCCGGGTCGAGCGGCACGAGCGGTTCGGGCACGGGCACCGGCGCCACCGGTACGGGCACCAGCGGCACCAGCGGCACGGGCACGAGCACGAGCGGCACCGGCACCGGTACCAGCGGCACGGGCACCGGCTCCAGCACGACCAGCGGCAGCCAGGGAACCGGCACCCGCGGCTATTGACTGGCCGCGTGCACGGCGCCGGTCGGGCGCCGTGCACGGGCTTGCTGCGCGCAACTCCAGCCTGCGGGCTGGTTTTTTGTTATCAGGCGCGCGTACAGACTGCAGGAAGCGCAGCCTTGGTATAACATGATTTCTCTCAAAAAATGAAAAGCGCAAACATCTGCGCACAACGACGAGGAATCATGATGGAGACTACGAAAATGGCCGTGCCGCTGCTGGCACTCGCCGCTGCCTGCGCATGCGCGCCCGGCCAGGCGGCCGAACTCGGTCTGGCACGCATCTTTTCCGACCACGCGGTCCTGCAACGCGACCAGCCCATCGCCGTGTGGGGCACGGCCGACGCCGGCCGCAAGCTGACCGTCACGCTGGCCGGACGTACCGTCACCGGCAGCGCGGACGCCCGCGGCAAATGGAAGGTCCAGCTGCCGCCGCAACCCGCGGGCGGCCCCTACACGCTGACGGTGACGTCGGATGGGCAACAGGTCAGCCGCGCCGATATCCTGGTCGGGGACGTCTACCTGTGCTCGGGCCAGTCGAACATGGAATTCCCCGTGCGTACGTCGACCAATGCCTGGCTCACCACGGTCTCGGCGGCCAACGACAGGATCCGTTTCCTGAACGTGGAAAAGAACAGCACGGCGCTGCCGCAGGATGAGCTCAAGGGCCCGGTGGCGTGGAAGACCGCGTCGCCGGAATCGATCGGCGACGCATCCGCCGTCTGCTACTACATGGCCCGTTCGCTGCAGGGGCAGTACAAGATCCCGGTCGGCTTCGTCAACGCCAGCTGGGGCGGCACGACGATCCAGGGCTGGATCGGCGCGGAATCGCTGCGCACCCTCGGCGACTATCAAAGCCGGGTCGACGCCGTCGCGCAGTACGGCGCCGACCCGGCCGCCGGCTTGCGCGCCGAGGCAGCGCGCAACGAGGCATGGTGGACGGCGCACGACCCGGCGGCCGGCGCGCAGCGCGCGTGGATCGCGCCTGATTTCGGCGACAGTGCCTGGACGACCGTCACGCCAACCGGATCGTGGAAGGACAGCGGCGGCGCCGGCTTCCAGGACTTCGACGGCGTCGCGTGGTACCGCACGACGGTCACGCTGACGGAAGCGCAGGCGCAGGCCGCGAACATGCTGCACCTGGGGCCCGTCGACACGTACGACACCACCTGGGTCAACGGCGTGCACGTGGGCGGCATGAGCACGGCCTGGATGTGGCGCGACTACACGGTACCTTCGGGCGTGTTCAGGCTAGGGCGCAACGTGATCGCGATGCGCGTGCTGAGCGGCGGTCAGGGCGGCGGCCTGTCCGGCCCGCTGGACAAGCGCAGCATCGGTCTCGCGGATGGCCAGGCGATCCCGCTGCCGGCCGCGTGGAAGGTCAGGCGCGGCAGCGCAATGAAAGGCCAGTCCGTGCCGCCGGCGCCGTGGGATGTGCCGACGAGCCTCACCACGCTGTACAACGGCATGATCGCGCCGCTGGTCGGCTATAAATTCAAGCTGGCCGCGTGGTACCAGGGCGAATCGAACGTCGGCGCTGCACAGGAATACCGTACCTTGCTCGCGCTGCTGAAGCGCGACTGGCGCCAGCGCTTCGGCCAGCCGGCGCTGCCGTTCTTCGTCGTGCAGCTGCCGCAATACGGCGCGCCGGCGAAGGCGCCGGGCCGGTCCGGCTGGGCCGAGTTGCGCGAGGCGCAGGCGGAGGCCGTCGCGGGCGACGCGCATGCGGGTTATGTCGTCACGCTCGACGTGGGCGACCGCTTCGACATCCACCCTACGCAGAAGACGGTCGTCGGCGAACGCCTCGCGCGCGCCGCACGGGCCATCGCCTATGGTGAAAAGACGGCGCCGGGCGGCCCGGTCGCCGTCTCGGCCAGGCGGGTCGGCCAGGACATCGTCATCGCGTTCCGCGACACGGGCGGCGGTCTCGCGACCTGGTCGTCCGACCGCGCCAACGCCTTCGAGGTATGCGCGGGCAGCACGTGCCGCTATGCCGATGCGCGCGTCAATGGCGACACGGTCGTGCTGGCCGGCGCCGCCACGCCCGACGTCACGCGCGTGCGTTACGCGTGGGCCGACTCGCCGATCGTGAACCTGTTCGGCGGCGACGACCTGCCGGCCGCGCCGTTCCGGCTCGACGTCACGCAGTAACCGATGCCGCGATCCGCTAGCTGAGCCGGTAGTTCTCCGGCAGCAGCGGGGGAGGCAGGTCGCGTTCGCCCAGTGCCGTGCGCAGGTCGATCTCGATCGTGCGGCACAGGGCGTCCAGCGGCAGGCCGTTGTCGGAGGCGCGGAACGGTTCCTCGAGTTCGTCGCCGAGGGCGTCCAGGCCGAAGAAGGTATAGGCCACGATGGCGGACACGAGCGGCGTCAGGAAGCCGATCGTGTCCACGAGGCCGAACGGCAGCAGGAAGCAATACAGGTACGCGGTGCGGTGCAGCAGCAGCGTGTACGAGAACGGGATCGGCGTGCCGCGGATGCGTTCGCACGATGCCGCGACGGCCGTCATTGCCGACAGGCTGGCGTCGATGGAAGGCGCGAGGCAGGCGTCCAGGCGGCCCGTGCGCAGGCAGTGTCCGAGATCGGCGCCCATCTCCAGCATCAGCGCATGCGGCACGTTCGAAAGCGTGCGCACGCGCTCCCATTCGGCCGGTGCCAGCCAGGGCGCGACGTCGGCCTCGGGCCGGCCGTCGGGCACGTCGCGCAGGCGATGGCGCAGCGCGTGCGCGTAGGCGATGGCGCGGCGGATGATGCGCAGGTGCGGTTCGTCACTGTCGTGGACGGCGCCGGGCGCGACGAGGGACAGGCACTGGCGCGCGAGGCTGCGGCTGCGCAGCACGAGTTCTCCCCACTGCTTGCGGCCTTCCCAATAGCGGTCGTACGCGGCGTTGTTGCGAAAGCCCAGGAAGATCGCGAGCGGCAGACCCATCAAGGTGAACGGCGTCGTCGTGAAATGCAGCTTGTGGTGGCCGAACTGGCCATCCGTCCAGGTGACCACGAGCGCGAGCAGGGTGCTGACCGCGAGGTGCATCCAGATGCGCGGCAGGATCGACCCGCGCAGGATGAAGAACAGCCGCAGGGCCGACGGGCGGTCGCGGACGATCATGGCCGTCTCCGGGGAGGGCCATTCGTGGTGTGCATGAAGGCCTGGTCGTCGGTCGCGGGCTCCGTCAGCAGCGGCAGGGTGATGGTGAAGGTGCTGCCGCACCCCGGGCCGGCGCTGGTGGCGTCGACGTGGCCGCCGTGCAGTTCGACCAGTTTGCGCACGAGGGCCAGGCCGAGGCCCAGGCCGCCCTGGGCACGGTCGAGCGTGCGCGAGCCTTGCGTGAACAGGTCGAACACGATGGGCAGCAGGTCCGGGCCGATGCCGCTGCCGTTGTCGCGCACCGCCAGGAAGGCTTGTCCGTCCGCGGCTTCCAGTTCGACCTCGATCCGGCCACCCTCGGGTGTGTACTTGGCCGCGTTGCCCAGCAGGTTGGCGGCCACCTGCACGAGGCGCGTGTGGTCGCCGTCCACCATCACTGGCGCATCGCCCAGCGCGAGGGTGAGCACGTGGCGGCGCGCATCCACGAGCGGCCGCACCTGCTCGGCCGCCTCGCCGACGACGCGGCGCAGGTCGAGCGGCTGGCGCGCCACCGTGACGAGCCCGCGCGTGACGCGCGAGACGTCCAGCAAATCGTTCACCAGATGGCGCATGTGCGCGACCTGGCGCGCGATGATGTCGCTGATCTGCTTGACGCGCGGCTCGCCCGAATAGGCCAGGCGCAGCATGTCGGCCGCGCTGGAGATCGGGGCCAGCGGGTTCCTCAGCTCGTGCGCCAGCATGGCGAGGAACTCGTCCTTGCGCCGGTCGGCCAGCTGCAGGGCTTCTTCCGCGCGCTTGCGCTCCGTGATGTCGATCGCGACCACCTGCACGACGGTGCTGCGGCCGTCGGCGCCGAGACCGAGGCGGCCGCGCACGTCGATCCACGCCTGGCGGCCGTCGTCGGCGCGGCGGATGCGCGGCGTGACGCGGTATTCGCCGCCGGCGCGGATGGCCTGGTCGACCGCGTCGCGCAGGGCTTCGCGATCGTCCGGATGGACGAGTTTCAGCAGGTCGGCGGTGTTCTGCCAGTGCTTGCCGAACACGCTCTGCAGGTTGGCCGAGAAGCGTACCCGGCCGCTGTGCGGATCGCGCTCCCACACGGCCATGCGCGCGGCGACGAGGCCCTGCTGCAGGCGCTCCTCGCTGTAGCGCACGGCGCGTTCCGCCCGTTCCAGCGGCGTGACGTCGGTGCAGGTGCCGAACCACTGGACGATGCGTCCGCCGGCATCGCGCATGGGCGCCACCGACGTGAAGAAGCTGCGATAGCGGCCGTCGGCGCCGCGCAGCGGGAAGGTCATCTGCGCCATGTTGCCGCTGGCGAGTGCTTCCTTCCAGCGCCGCATCACCTGGGGCAGCACCTCGGGATCGTGGTAGCGGTTCCACTCCTCCTGATTGACCGGGCCCGGCGGACTGCCCGTGAATTCGTGCCAGCGGTCGTTGAACCACAGGATGTTGCCGTCCGGGTCGGCCATCCACACGAGCTGCGGAATGTTGTTCGCCAGTTGCAGGAACTTGCTGCGCTCCGCTTCCAGGCGCGCATGTTGTTCGTACAGGCGGTCGAGCATGCGGTTCAGCGCGCGCGCCAGGCTGACGACTTCGCGCGAGCCTTCGAGCGGGGCGCGCTGGGTGCCGATCTCGTCGCCGAGGCTGGCGGAAAAGGTTTCCAGGCGGCGCAGGTCCTGCGTGAGGCCGAGCGCCAGCCGCGACGCCAGGATGAACACGACCAGCGCCAGCAGGCAGGCGATGGCGATGATCAGGAGGTAGTGCGGGCCCGACGCCTCCAGCGGTAGCGCCAGGCGGCGCTCGTCCTCGCGCAGCACGAGGCCCAGGTGGGCCAGGCGCGGCGGCAGCGGCACGCGCGCGCCGATCTCGTGCGCGCCCGCCGACACCTCGGACGCCTGCAGCCCGGGTGGCGTGTTCGGCGGCACCTGCGCCGGGTCGAGCATGGCCCAGGGCACGGGCTTGAGGTCGGCCAGCCGGATCTTGTACATCAGGGCGCCCTCCGGCGTGCGCGTGCGCGAGTAGCGCAGCAGGAGCACGCCGATCAGTTCCTCGCCGGCGGGACCGGACTGCAAGGCCGCCCGTTCGTCGCCACTGTCGATGCGCGCGCGCAGCCAGGCCAGGTCGGCCTGGGTGAAGCCGGGCACGCCGTTGTCCGCGATTTCCTTGCCTTCGAAATCCGTGAACAGCAGCCGCAGCGGGATGCCGTTCATCTGGCGCAGGCCGTGCAGGAAAGGCATCAGGTAGGTTTCCTTGCCGGCGCTGTCGATGAGGGCCGTGGCCAGGATCGGGCTGGCCGCCACTTCCTGCAGCCGCGTGACGGCCGCTTCCAGGTTGTGGCCGACCGTCGTGGCGTGGAACGCGACCTCGCGGTTCTGCAGCAGGGCGTTGGCCTGCGCGCGCTGGTGGTCGATCAGCCAGAACGAGACGCCGGCGATCAGCAGCACGGCGGCCGCCGTCAGGATCGCGGCGGCGATCGCGAAGCGGCGCGACAGGCTGGTCGGGGCCTGGCCGGCGTGATCGGGGGCCTCCGTCATGTCAGTCGTTCACCGGCACCAGGACGCCGTCGGCGCGGAAGCGCGCCAGCAGCAGTTCGTCCGGGCCGAGCGCTTCGTGGCGGGCCGGCGTGAACGGCGGCGCATACGTCTTCACGAGGCCGCGGTACGTGCCGAGATGTTCGAGCGCGTCGCGCAGCTTCTTGCGGTCGGTGGTGCCGGCGCGGTCCAGCGCCAGGATGTGCGTGAGGTCGTAGGCCTGGGCGGCGCCCACCGGCCCCTTGATGTCCTCGATGCGGCGCACCTTCGATACCTTGGCCGCGCTGTCCAGGAAGCGCGGCCATTTCGCGCACGAGGATCGCGGCAGCCAGTACGGACAGGCGGCGCGGGATAGGCGAGAAGATGGACAGGAATGCACCAGGCATGGGAATCCGTAACAAAGCGGAACCTTGGGATTTTAACTATATATCGACACGCTGTTCTTACTTCCCCTATGAAATACCGTTGCAGCACTACAACTGCGCATTCCACCCATAAATATCGCGTGTATCATCCATGCATAACACGGCCCCGTCCACGCAGGCGCACGCCGGGCACCATCCCCGCCCCACGCTCCTTCGGTCGCCGCCGCGCCATCATGCGCGGGTTGCTTCATCGTTTTCCATCGAGGTACACATGAATATCCAGAATCTGAAAATCGGGGCCAGGCTCGGTCTCGCGTTCGCCGCCGTGCTGGCGCTCACGGCCGTGCTGACCGTGATCGGTGCAATGCGCCTGCAGCAGGTGGTCGACGCGACCGCCGACATGGACAGCTCGATCAGCAAGACCCGGCTGGCCGACCGCTGGCTGGCCAGTACCCGTATCAACCGTGCCCTGACCGAGACACGGCTGCGTGCGGCGGACGCGCAGGATCTCGAACGCATCAATGTCAAGATGAAGGCGAACAGCGCGGACATCAATGCCATCGGCGACGAATTGCAGAAGCTCGTGGCCAGCGAGGAAGGAAAGCGGCTGTACGCCGAGGCGCTTGCGCGGCGCAAGGCCTATACGGAGGCACGCAAGGAACTGTTCGCACTCAAGGATGGAGGCAAGGCCGACGCGGCGACCGTCGACAAGGAAGCCGAAGCGAAAATGAACCCGGCGCTCTCGGCCTACGAGGCGGCGGTCGGCAATCTGGCCGAGCACCAGAAAACCGGCTTCGACAAGGCCCAGGCACGGGTCGCGGACATCGCGGCGTCGGGCCGTGTCCTGCTGGGCGGCGTGGGCCTCGTGGCGCTGCTGCTGGGCGTGGGACTGGCCGCGTGGCTCACGCGCAGCATCACCGGCCCGTTGCGCCAGGCCGTGACGGTGGCCAATGCGGTCGCGCAGGGCGACCTGACGACCCGGATCGAGGCCGTGCGCCGCGACGAGATGGGTGAGCTGATGACCGCGCTGCAGACCATGAACGCCAACCTGAACGGGCTGGTGACGCGCGTGCGCAGCGGTGCCGATACCATCGCCACCGCCGCCGTCCAGGTGGCAGCCGGCAACCAGGACCTGTCGTCGCGCACCGAGGAGCAGGCCAGCGCGCTGGAGGAAAGCGCGGCCTCGATGGAAGAACTCACGAGTACCGTGCGCCAGAACGCGGACAATGCGCGCCAGGGCAACCAGATGGCGGAGTCCGCGTCCGGCATCGCCGTGCGCGGCGGCGAGGTCGTGGCCCAGGTTGTCGCGACGATGGGCGCGATCGACGAGTCTTCCAGGCGCATCGTCGACATCATCGGCGTCATCGACAGCATTGCATTCCAGACCAATATCCTCGCGCTCAACGCCGCGGTGGAAGCGGCGCGCGCGGGCGAGCAGGGACGTGGGTTCGCCGTCGTGGCAAGCGAAGTGCGCACGCTGGCCCAGCGCTCGGCGGCTGCGGCCAAGGAAATCAAGGCTCTCATCGACGACTCGGTCGACAAGGTCGCCACCGGTTCGCGCCTCGTGGGCGAGGCCGGCACGACGATGGGCGAGGTCGTTTCAAGCGTGCGCCGCGTCACGGACATCATGGCCGAGATCTCGGCCGCGTCGGGCGAGCAGAGTTCCGGCATCGAACAGGTCGGCGCCGCGATCCAGCAGATGGACCAGGTGACGCAGCAGAACGCCGCGCTCGTCGAACAGGCCGCCGCGGCCACGGAATCGATGCAGGCGCAGGCCCGTGGCCTGGCCGAGGCGGTCAGCGTGTTCAAGCTGGACCAGGCGGCCGCGCCCGTGTCCCCCGCTGCGCGCGTGGCCAGGGCTGCGTCCAGGCCGGCCAAGCCGGTTCCGGCGCTGGCGTCCGCATCGGCACGGCCGGCCCGTACGCCGCCGAAAAAGCAGCCGGCTCCCGTGCGCCGCCCGGCTCCGGAAGACACGGACGGCTGGGAAACGTTCTGAAGCACCCGTTACCGGCGCCCGCCGCAGAACTTTGCGATATTTTGTATCCCGTCGGCAACAATAGAATACCGGCATCGGAGAATCTGCACTACAGTCTGGTTGCGTTCATCAAATCGACGATAGCCGGAGCTTCGTCCAGCCATGCCATGCTCAAACACCTCACCATCAAGACCCGTCTCATCTTCCTGACCGTACTGTTGAGTGCGGTATCCATCCTCGTCGGCACCGTCGGTCTCGTCAACCAGGGGGCGACGAACGCCGCGCTGGGCTCGGTCTACAACGACCGCCTGATGGTGCTGACCGAGCTCAGCCGCATCCTGTCGCTGATGCAGCAGAACCAGAACGCGCTGACGAGCGCGGCGCTCGCGGCCGAGCCGGACAACGGGCCCGTGATCGCGGAGGTCGAGGGGCGCATCGGCGAGATCAGCGCCCTGTGGGACAAGTACAAGGCGACGGCCCAGACACCGGACGAGCAGGCGCTCGCCCAGGCCTTCATCGACAGCCGCTTGGCCTTCGTCCGCGATGCCCTCAAGCCAACCATGGCCGCGCTGCGCGCCAGCGATGCGGAGGCGACGCGCACGCTCGTCAAGGGCCCGCTGAAGGCGCGCTTCCTGGCGGCGCAGAAGAACATGCAGGCGCTCGTGCGGCTGCAGCAGGACCTGGCGAAGGTGCACTACGACCAGGCCCTGGCGCGCTATGAGCACACGCGCAACCTGTCGATCGCGATGATCGTGATCGGGTCGCTGGCCGGCGCCTGCGTCGCCGTGCTGCTGATCCGCGGCATCGACGCGTCGCTGGCCGAAGCCTTGCGCCTGGCGCGCAGCGTGGCCGCCGGCGACCTCACGCAGACCGTGCGCATCGAGCACGACGACGAGATCGGCCAGTTGCTGACGGCGCTGCAGGCGATGAATGCGTCGCTGGCCGGCATCGTGGGCGAGGTGCGCCACAGTACCGACACCATCGCGACGGCATCGAACCAGATCGCGGCCGGCAATCAGGACCTGTCGGCGCGCACCGAGCAGCAGGCATCGTCGCTGCAAGAGACGGCGGCGTCGATGGAAGAACTGACGTCGAACGTGAAGCACAATGCGGACAATGCGCGCCAGGCGAATGCGCTGGCCGAGGCGGCGTCCGGCGTGGCGGGACGCGGCGGCGCCGTGATCCGCGAAGTCGTCGGCACGATGGGCGAGATCAGCGAGTCGTCGCGCCGCATCGGCGAGATCATCGGCGTGATCGACGGCATCGCGTTCCAGACGAACATCCTGGCGCTGAACGCGGCCGTGGAAGCGGCGCGCGCGGGCGAGCAGGGCCGCGGCTTCGCCGTCGTGGCGTCCGAGGTACGCAACCTGGCCCAGCGCTCGGCCGGCGCGGCCAGGGAAATCAAGCAGCTGATCGAGCGCTCGGTGGAGCGCGTGGAGGCGGGCGGCCGGCTCGTCGAGCAGGCCGGCGCCACGATGCACGAGATCGTCGCGAGCGTGCACCGCGTCACCGACATCATGGCCGAGATCACGGCAGCCAGCATGGAACAGACGGCCGGCATCGGCCAGATCAATATCGCAATGTCGCAGATGGAACAGGTGACGCAGCAGAACGCGGCGCTCGTCGAGCAGGCCGCCAGCGCGGCCGACGCGCTGCACGAACAGGCGCAGCGCCTGGCCACGTCGGTGGGCGTGTTCCGGACCGGCACGCAGATCGCTGCGCATGTCGCCGTGGCGGCCCCCGTCCAGCCGCGGCGGGCCCTGGCGCGGGCGTGATGTCGTCCCGCGCCGGGCGCGGGGTTTAATCAGTTCGCCGGGAACTTAACTAGCTCTGCGCAGTCTTATGCAGTATGAGCAAGCCTGTTTCCATTGGTGCCACCGCCAGGGCACTTGGGGTTTCCACGAGCACGCTGCGCCGCTGGGAGGCTGCCGATCGGCCCGTCCCGATCCGGACCGAGGGCGGGCAGCGCCGCCACGACCAAGCTGCACTCCGTCCCGGGCACTTCCACGGCGCCACCGTGCCGCGACGGACGGTGGCTTATGCGCGAGTCTCGAATTACGATCAACGCGCCGACCTCGAGAGCCAGAAGCAGGTGCTCGAATTGTACTGCGCGGCCCGGGGCTGGCCCTGCGACATCATCGCCGACCTCGGCTCCGGCATGAACTACCACAAGAAGGGCTTGAGACGCCTGCTGGACGAGATCGTGTCCGGCGACGTCGGCCGCCTGGTGCTGACCCACAAGGACCGCCTGCTGCGCTTCGGCGCCGAGCTGGTGTTTGCCCTGTGCGAAGCTCGAAACGTCGAGGTCGTGATCATCAACCAGGGCATGGACACGACGTTCGACGAAGACCTCGCAAACGACGTACTCGAGATCATCACCGTCTTTTCGGCACGGCTGTACGGCAGCCGCAGCCATCGGAACCAGAAGCTGATCGACGACGTGCGCAGGGCCGTACGGGAGGCGCAATGCTGATCGCACACCGCATCGCCCTCGATCCGAACAATGTGCAAGCGACGTACCTGGCGCGTGCCGCCGGCGTCGCCCGCTTCGCGTACAACTGGGCCTTGTCCGAATGGCGGCGACAGTATGTGGCACACCAGGCCGATCCGGCCCTGCCGGCGCCGTCGCAGTTCTCGCTGCGGCGCCAGCTGAACGCGATCAAGCGCGAACAATTCCCCTGGATGCTGGAAGTGACGAAGTGCGCGCCGCAAATGGCGATCATCCAGTTGGGCGCGGCGTTCAAGAACTTCATCGCGCATCGTGCACGCTATCCGAAGTTCCGCCGCAAGGGTGTCGATGATCGTTTTACCCTCACGAACGACCAGTTTCGCGGGGATGGCAAGCGCTTTTATATCCCCAGGCTGGGCTGGGTGCGCATGCGCGAAGCGTTGCGCTTTACGGGCAGGATCGTCTCGGCGACCGTTTCCCGCCGTGCGGACCGATGGCATGTCAGCATTACCGTCGACGCGACCGAAGCATCCCCGCCACCAGCCGAAAACCAAGGTGCGGTGGGGATCGATCTCGGCGTGTCGGTGCTGGCTACGCTGTCGACAGGAGAACAGTGGTCGGGGCCAAAGGCGCTGCGCTCACTCCTCGACCGACTGCGGCGGCTGTCGCGCTCGCTGTCGCGCAAGGTGAAGGGCTCCCGCAACCGGGACAGGGCGAAGCGACGCCTGGCCCGGCTGCACGCGAGAATCGCCGACATGCGCCGCGACGGCTTGCACAAGCTCACGACCAGCGTCACCCGGCGCTTTCATACGATCGGAATCGAGGATCTGAACGTGAGGGGCATGCTGTCAAACCCGCGCCTGGCGCGCGCAATCGCCGACATGGGCTTTCACGAGCTGCGCCGACAGTTGAGCTACAAGGCCGCATGGCGCGGCGGGCACGTGGTCGTGGTCGACCGGTGGTACCCGAGCAGCAAGACGTGCTCGTGCTGCGGACACCGGCTGGAAGAACTCGCACTCGGGACGCGCAACTGGACCTGTCCCGCGTGCGGGATACGCCACGACCGCGACATTAACGCGGCCGTCAATCTGAAGAATGTGGCGATGAGTTCCATCGCAACGGCCTGTGGAGGGAACGGCTCTGGTCCCGTGCGCGAGCACGGGACGAAACCGGTCCCGGCGAAGCAGGAACCCAGCGGAAAAAGTTAACTATCGTTAGCTTTGCGTAAGTCTCGGAGAACGGTCAGAACTTGGTCTTTTGCGCCTGCAACTGCTCGCGTAGCTGGTGCGCGTTGTAGTGGCTGTAGTCCWTGTTCAGTTCCAGGTCGACGAGCGGCTTGAGCTGGTTGTCCAGCTGGCCGCGCAGCACGCCGAGGAATTTCGGCTCGGCCACCAGTTCCAGCTTCTGGAAGCGCTGTTCCTGCCAACCCTTGAGCAGGAAGTTGCAGATGTCCCTGGCAAAGAACTCGGCGTCGTGTTCCTCCGGCGTCTGGGCGGGCTGGTATTGCTTGTTCGGCGTGGCGCCGCCCGTGTTGTGGATGCTCTGGCCGGCCGCGGTCGGGCCGAGCCGGTCGGTGTTGATGTCCGACACGCGCAGGCGCGCCGTCGTGCTCACCATGTCTTCGACTTCGACATAAGGCTGGCGCGGGTCCGTTTCGGCAAAGATGCGTGCGCGGCCGGCGTCGGCGGAAACGATCCAGGTGGTTGTCATGCTTTCCCCCTTTTGTCCAAAGTTAATTTTTCAGGTGTAGGCCCCACCGGGGCCATACAGGCTGAGGGGAAGTCTATCCCAACCAATTTTTTCGGGCGGTACGAAAGGAAACGCCGGAAGGCGAGCGCCCCGTCCGCCATGGCTGCGGCAGAATCGACATCATGCAAAAACTCCTCATCCTCCTCGGGCTCGTGCTGCTCGCCGCGGGGCTGGCCTGGCCCTGGCTGCGCCGGCTGCCGTTCGGCCGCCTGCCCGGCGACATCCATATCGCGCGGGAAGGTTTCAGCTTCAGCTTCCCCATCGTTTCTTGCCTCATCATTTCCATCGTCGTCTCACTGATCCTGTGGATTTTCCGGCGCTGACCTCGCTCTCCCGTCCAACGTCTGCCGTTACGCGCCCCTGTCAAAAAAACGACGTGCGCGCGTGATAGCAAGATTTGACAAACATGGTCGGAGTTTCAACGACACAATGCGCCCCATGCGAATACGAAGACGCTGCAGCGTCCGCCGAATTCGAAACTGAAGGTTTTTGATCGCACCACAGTTTTGGGAGAGCACATGATGGGACCGAACATGACGGCGCGCACCGCGATCGCGAGCGCGGCGGGACTACTGGTGATGGGCATCGCCGCCCAGGCCAGGGCACAGGACACGACGAGCGAGACGCAGACCGTGATCGTCACGGGCGTGCGCGCCGCGCTGGAACAGTCGCTGCGCCAGAAGCGCAATGCGGACGCCGTGGTCGAGGTGGTGAYGGCCGAGGACATCGGCAAGATGCCCGACAAGAACGTGGCCGACGCGATCCAGCGCCTGCCGGGCGTGAACACGCAGTCGTCCGCCGGCGGGGAGGGCGGCTTCGGCGAGAACGACCGCGTCAGCCTGCGCGGCACGAGCCCCAGCCTGCAGCAGACGCTGTTCAACGGCCACGCCATCAGCACGGGCGACTGGTTCGTGCTGAACCAGGTCGGCGGCAACGTGGGCCGTTCGTCGAGCTTTTCTCTGCTGCCGTCGGAACTGGTCGGCTCCGTCGTCGTGCAGAAGAGCGCCACCGCCGATCTCGTCGAAGGCGGCGTCTCGGGCGCCATCAACGTGATCACGCGCCGTCCGCTCGACTTCCGCCAGCCCCTGACGGTGGAAGCGTCCGTGCAGGCCAACTACAACGACCTCGCGAAGAAGACCGAGCCGCAGGCGTCGGCCCTCGTCAGCTGGAAGAACCCGGCCAGCACGTTCGGCGTGCTGCTGCAGGGCTTTTCGGAAAAGCAGAGCGTGCGCCGCGACGGCCAGGAGATCCTCGGCTACACGCCGATCGGCGCGACGAGCGCCGCCGCCATCGCGAATCCTTCGCTTGCCGGCGTAAAAGTCCCGACCTTCATCGGCGCCGCGCTGTTCGAACAAAAGAAGAAGCGCGAAGGGGGCGCGTTCGACATCGAAGCAAAGCCGTCGCGCGACGTCGGCATCGACCTGAACGGCTTCTACTCGAAACTGAGCGCGCCGCACCAGAACACCAACTGGCTGGCCGCGCCCGCGAATTCGATCAACAGCGCAAACCTGATCCCGCGGAATCCCGTCGTCCGCAACGGCACCCTGGTCGGCGCGACGTTCTCCAGCAATTCGGGTGAAGTCGACAACATCTACCGGCCGGATGCCGGCGGCGAATCGTGGTACATCGACCTGAACGGCCGCTGGCGCGTGACGGAAGACCTGAGCTTCACGGGCAAGATCGGCCGCACGCACGGCATCGGCTGGGACCATGGCGATGTCTACTACCAGAACAACGTCGACGGCGGCATGATGTACGCGCTGA
The DNA here is from genome assembly GCF_056404615.1 of Massilia sp. P2_C2. NCBI lineage: Bacteria > Pseudomonadati > Pseudomonadota > Betaproteobacteria > Burkholderiales > Oxalobacteraceae > Massilia > Massilia sp. P2_C2. The sequence goes on from NZ_JBFUDR010000048.1 coordinate 34,630, forward strand.
ACGGCATGACGCCCGCGACCGTGAGCTACCCGGGCGGGAACACGACGCAGCCTGGATCGACGGCCTGGGCGGGCGGCGGCGAGGCGCAGTCGGTCGACAAGGAAAAGTATGTGCAGGTCGACGGCGAATGGCGCCTGCGCGACAGCGCGTGGATCCAGGCCGTGCGCTTCGGCGCGCGCTGGACGGACCACAAGCGCACCGCCGAGCACCCGCTGGAAACGCGTCCGGGCCCGAACGGCTTCACGAATCCGGGACCCGTGTGGAATGGCGAGATGTACCCGTCCGACTTCGGCTCCGACCTCGGCGGCAGCGTCTTCAACAACTATTTCAAGTACAGCGGCCCGGCCCTCGGCGCCTGGGGTGCGGTGCCGGGCAACCGCCTGCTCGACTTCACCCTGCGCCACAACTGGCTCGACGAATTCCAGGTGGCCGAGAAGACCGCGGCCGTGTATGGCATGGCGGACCTGCAGGGCGACGGCTGGAGCGGCAACGTGGGCCTGCGCGCCGTCGAGACGCGCCAGACGACCGTCGTGAACCTGCCGGGCGGTCCGAACCCGATCACGGGTTCCGCATTCGGCCCCTATACGCCGACGACCTACGAGCGCACTTACCGTGACTACCTGCCGAGCGCGAACGTGAAGTTCGACGTACGCCCGGACCTCGTCGTCCGCGCCGGCATCGCGAAGACGATGGCGCGGCCGGACTACAGCGCGCTGGGCGGCTCCGTGTCGCTGAACGACGATGCGCTGTCGGGCAGCGGCGGCAACGTCAAGCTCGACCCGATCCGCTCCGTCAACTACGACCTGTCGGCCGAGTGGTACTACATGCCGAAGGCGATGCTGTCGGCGGGCCTGTTCTACATGGACTTCAGCTCCATCGTCGCCCAGGGCACGAGCACGGGCAGCTATTACAACAACAAGCGCGGTGCGTTCACGGACTACCAGATCACGTCGCCGTACAACACCTCGGCCACCAACAAGGGTATCGAACTGTCCTGGCAGCAGCCGTTGTGGAACAACTTCGGCCTGCTCACCAACGCCACCTGGGCGGACGGCGAACTGGATGGCGGCGGCGAGATGCTCAACGCCTCGAAGAACACATACAACGTGACCGGCTATTACGAGAACGACCGCTTCTCCGCGCGCCTCGCGTACAGCTACCGCTCGTCGTACAAGGCCGGCGTCGACCGCGGCGCGAGCCAGCACGTGGATTCGACGCCGTCGCTCGCGGCCTCCGTGAACTTCAGGATCAACGAGCATCTCACGGTGACGTTCGATGCGCTGAACCTCACGAACGAGACGATCAGGATGTACGCCGAGAACAAGGACCAGCCGCGCGCCTTCTATTCGAACGGCCGCACCTTCTACCTCGGCCTGCGCGGCAAGCTCTGATCGTGCCGCAACGTGAGAAGCGGGACGGCGTGCCCGTGGCCGCGGCATGGGAGTGCCTGTCCAACCTCGTCGCCGACGACGTGTTCGCGGCGCGGCTGACCCTGACCAACGTGTCGGATGCGCCGATCGCACCGGGATGGACCGTGTACTTCAACGCGTGCCGCCGCGTGCTGGCGGGCAGCGTGAGCGCGGGCTACGACATCGGGCACGTCAATGGCGACCTGTTCGCCCTGCGCCGCACCGGCGACGCCCCATGGCTACCGGGCGAAATGCTGGACGTGCGCTACGAGGCGCAGTTCTGGGCGATCAGCGTGACGGATGCGCCGCTCGGCTTCTACCTCGTCGACGCAGGCGGACGCACGGTCGACCTGGGCGACCCGGAGGTCAATCCCTTCGCGCGGCCGGAACAGCTGCAGCGCCATGCGCGTGACCTGGTGCCGCCGGCCGACGCGGCCTGGCGCTGGCGCGAGAACAGCAGCCTGCGCCTGCTGCCGCCGGAGGCCGTCGGGCGCATCACGCCGACGCCGCTGGCGGCCCGCTTCACGGATGCGCGCAGCCGGCTGTCGGCGGGAAGCAGAATCATGGCCGGTGCCGCGCTGGCGGGCGAGGCGGCGCTGCTGCGCGCGTTGCTGGCCGACCTGCCGGACGGCGCCGGGGCACGCATCCTGCTGGAGATCGGCACCGTGGCCGCCGAGGGGCCGGAAGCGTACCTGCTCGAGATCGGCCCGGACACGATCCTCGTACGCGGCGCCGGCGCGCACGGTATGTTCAACGGCATCCAGACGCTGGCCCAGCTGCTGGACGATGACGGCGGCCTGCCGTGCGGCGAGGTGTGGGAC